>JAKBCX010000080.1 GCA_021807465.1 Pseudomonadota bacterium
TTGGGCAGGAATGGAACCCGCATTACTGGCGCGCGCGCCGCCCGGCCATGCTAGGCGCGCTCCACCGGGGTAGAGAGCACATAGCCGCCGCCGCGCACGGTTTTAATAAGCTGGGCATTGCGCCCGTCATCCTCCAGCTTGCGGCGCAGGCGCGACACGGCAACATCAATCGCGCGGTCAAACGGCCCGGCCTGGCGGCCGCGCAGCAAATCCAGCAGCATGTCGCGCGTCAGCACGCGGTTGGGCCGGTCCAGCAGCGCCACCAGCAAATCATACTCGCCACCGGTTATGGAAACCTCCACCCCGCTAGGGTCCAGCAGGCGGCGGCGCGCGGTTTCCAGCACCCAGCCGGCAAAATGATAGCTCTTGGCATGTTCCGGCGCGCGCTCTTCCGCATCGCCGCTCCGGCGCAGCACGGCGCGGATGCGGGCCAGCAACTCGCGCGGGTTGAAGGGCTTGGTGACGTAATCATCCGCCCCCAGCTCCAGCCCCACAATGCGGTCCGTCTCCTCCGCCATGGCGGTGAGCATGATGATGGGCACGTTCGCCTCGGCCCTGAACCAGCGCGCCAGCTCCAGCCCGCCCTCGCCGGGCAGCATCAAATCGAGCACCACAAGCTGGTAATGCCCGTTGGCAAAGGCCCGGCGCGCCTCCTTGGCGTCCCGCGCCGTGGTCACGCGCAACCGGTTGCGTTCCAGGAACTTGGCCAGTAGGTCGCGGATTTCCCTGTCGTCATCAACAATTAGAATATGCGGCATGGTTTCCATGGTCTGTTACAATAGCCCCCAATCCGGACTTTGTGCAGGCCAGGTTTCATTTCGTGACAATTTCGCAAGGTTGGCGACATTTAGCCGCATTGCAAAAAGCCCTTGCGCCCCCGGGGCTTTGCCCCTAATGGGCGCGTCACGCAGCAACGTACGTGCCTCTGCCGGTCTCCGGTTACGCAACGGCGTCACGCGTTCTGGCAGCACAGCCGGGCGCCATCTGGCAGGCCTTAATGGGCCTGCGGACAGGCTTCCGGAAGTTGGCTGGTTCGTTGGACCGTTTTGTAACCCTGTCCGCCGCCTGAATCAGACGGACAGTTCGTGAGAAGGATGAGGACGATGACCCCCAAAGTCGCTTCGTTTCTTGAAACCATGCCGGCCACGCCGTGCCTGGTGCTGGATTTGGATGTGGTGGCGGAAAACTACGCCACCCTGCGCCGCGCTCTGCCCGCCGCCGCCATTTATTACGCGGTAAAGGCTAACCCGGCCGCGCCCGTCCTGTCGCTCCTGGCCAATGCCGGGTCCAGTTTCGACGCCGCCTCGCTGCCCGAAATCGAGGCCTGCCTGGCCGCTGGGGCCAGCCCGGCACGCATCTCCTTCGGCAACACGGTGAAAAAACCCGCCGCCATCGCCGCCGCCCACGCCCATGGCGTGCCGCTCTATGCGTTCGATTCCGAGGAAGAGCTGCGCAAAATCGCCGCGCACGCCCCTGGCGCCAAGGTGTATTGCCGCATCGAGGTACAGAACGAGGGCGCGGAATGGCCGCTCTCCAAGAAATTCGGCACCACCGGCCAGCGCGCCAAAGAGATGCTCCTGGCCGCCCCCGGCCTCGGCCTCGTGCCGCACGGCATTTCCTTCCATGTCGGCAGCCAGCAAACCGGCACGGCGGCCTATGCGCTCGCCATCGCCCAGGCGGCCATGATCTTCACCGATCTGAAAACCCATGGCATCGAGCTGAAGATGCTCAATCTCGGCGGCGGCTTCCCCATACGCTACCAGCGCGATGTGCCGGGCGCCGAGGATTTTGGCACCACCATCATGGATGCCATGGTGGCGCATTTCGGCAACGATCTGCCGGACATGCTCATCGAACCTGGCCGCGCCATGGTGGGCAATGCCGGCATAGTGGTCTCGGAAGCCATATTGGTGTGCCAGCGCATCCCCCAAGATCCGCGCCGCTGGGTGTATCTCGACATTGGCCGCTTCGGCGGGCTGGCCGAAACCGAGGGCGAGGCCATACGCTACCGCGTTACCGCCGGTAATGGCCCCACCGGCCCCTGCGTGCTGGCCGGCCCCACCTGCGACGGCGTGGATGTGATGTACGAGAAAACCCCCTGCATGCTGCCCGCCAGCCTGCAATCGGGAGACCGCGTGCTCATCCACGGCACCGGCGCCTACGTAACCAGCTATGCCAGCCAGAATTTCAACGGCTTCGCGCCCTTGGCCGAACACTATATTTAACATGCTTACGCTTCCCCCAATGGGGGAAGCGCCCTATCCTGGCGCCCAGTCCACGCAAGGGAGTACGCCATGGAAGAGATCAAACTGAAAGCCGCCGACGGATCGGGCGAATTTTCCGCCTTCGTCTGGACACCCAAGAATAAGGAAAAAGCCGGGGCTGTCCTGCTCATCCAGGAAATTTTTGGCGTTAACGATGCGCTGCGCGAAACCGGCGCGTCCCTTGCCGAACAAGGCTTCATCGCCATCGCGCCCGACCTGTTCTGGCGCCAGCAGCCGGGCGTGAACATCTCGGACAAAACCGACGCCGAATGGCAGCAGGCTTTCGGCCTGATGAAGAATTTCGACCAGGATAAAGGCATCGAGGACCTCAAAACCACCCTCGCCGCCGCGCGCAAACTGCCGGGCTGCAACGGCAATGTTGCCACCATGGGCTTCTGCCTGGGCGGGCGCCTGGCCGTGATGATGGCCACACGCTCCGACGCCGATGCCAATATCTCCTATTACGGCGTCATGCTCGATAACCTCGCCGGGGAATTCAGCAATATCAACGCCCCGCTAATGCTGCACATCGCCGAAAAAGACGAATTCGTGCCGCCCGAAGTGCAGGAAAAAGTGCTCGACGCCCTGGAAGACAATGAATGGGTGGACGCCTTCATCTACCCAGATGTCATGCACGCCTTCGCCCGCCCCGGCGGCGTGCATTACGACGCCCGCGCCGCCACCATCGCCAACGGCCGCACCACCGAACTCCTGGCCGAAATCCTCGAGTAAGGCGGCGTGGGCAAGCCCCGTGCCGGAGGCGTGGAAGGACAGGAGGCTTTACCCCCTAGGTCTTCGCGCATGAGCCTCACCCGCAGGAGCCTTGGTTTGGGTGCCGCGGCGTTGGCGGCGGGGCCAGCGCGGGCGGCGGGTATGCCGTTTGTGGCGGCGCTGCTGGGGCATATGGCGGCGCTGGGCGATGGGCCAGTGCTGTTGAATTCCTACCTCATTCAGCCGCGCGCGCCGGAAGATTCGTTCGATCTGACCCAGGACAATACGGCTTATGTGTACGACAATGCCGTGGCTGGACTGTTTCTGCTGGCGGCGGGACAGCGCAAGGCGGCCTTGCGTATTGGCCAGGCACTGGCCCTGGCACAGGCACATGACCGTAAATTCACCGACGGACGGCTGCGCAACGCCTACGCGGCGGGGGTAATGAGCATCCCCGCCAAGCTGCCAGGGTTTTGGGACAAAAAAGCCGGGCGCTGGGATGAGGACCCTTACCAGGCAGGCACGGACTCAGGCCCCATGGCTTGGGCCATGCTGCTCTGGGTGGGGCTGGGCATGACGGCACAGGCCAATGCCGCGGGAAACTTCCTTAATGCCGCACTGCGTGCGCCCAGCGGGTATTATGGCGGGTTTTACGGGTTCGATGATGCCCAGCAGCGCCTGCTCTGGCAAAGCACGGAACAAAATACCGACCTCATGGCGGCGTTCGGCGCCTTGGGACGCCATGCGGATGAAGCCCATGCCGCCACCTTCGTGCGCGCCATGTATAATGCCGAAACCCGGGAATTCGGCTCCGGCACCGGGCCAGACGGGCAGCGCAACACGCTGCTGGCGGCGGATGCCGGAATCTGGCCTTATCTGGCCGGGCTGGGCGATGCGGCCAGCGCCCTGGCAGCCATAAAAGGGCTGCAACAAGGCGCTGGCATAGGGTTTTCCGCCGCCAGCAAGGGTATTTGGCTAGAGGGCACGAGCTTCGCCGCGCTGGCGTTACGCAAGATGGGCAACGGGCTGGCGGCGGAATTTCTGCAAACCGTGCGCGCCAATATCTCGCCTGAGGGCTATGTGTATGCCACCGTGGCGCCGTCTCTGGCCACCGGGCTTTCCGTGGGGCCGACGCTACGCAAAAACCAGCCGGAACAGGCTTTTACCTATTACCGCCGCCCCTCGCTCAGCGCCACAAGCTGGGCGGGGCTGGCCATGCTGGGGGTTAACCCGCTGGCGGCCTAGCCTCGCGCTACGGGGTGGCGGGCGCCGCCAGCTTGTCGAGGTCCGCCTGCACCTGGTCGAGTTTCGATTTAGGTAATTGGCCGCGGGCAAAAATGGCAAGCTGCGCCAGGCTCATATCGGAAAAAAGCGGGTATTTGGGGTTGGACATAACGCCAGGAACATCTTGCACCAGCACCATTTTGCCGCGCGGATCGGCGGCAATAACACTGATAGGCGTATTCACCGAATACGCGGTTTTGGAGTCTCCCGCCTTGGCTGCGGCAGGCGGCGATGCGCACCCCAGCAACTGGGCGCTGCCTAGCACTAAAAGCGCTACGGCCCGGGGCTGGAATCTCTCGAACATAAGGCTGTCCCTAATGGTCCATGCTCCATAACCGCATCTTTCCCGGCAGAGCATACCGCCGTCAATCCCGGCTTGCGGCGCGCCGGGCAGAATAGGCCATGTTTCTCAAAGGTAGGGTGCGATGCCAGGATGTAAAACCATCAATACCCTGCCTGATTATGAAACAGGCTCCAGATTCCGGTGAGATACACCGTACCGCGCTAATTTACAGTAAAGATGCCTGCAACGCGATGAGATTATGCGGCACCACATGAATAAGCCCGAGGCGCGGGCTATCCATATCGCCAATCAGCCCCATGGAAATGGCGAGGATCACCGGCAGCAGCAGCAGGCGTTTGCGCCCCCTGCGCTCCTCGCTGTAGCCAAACAGCAGCGCGCAGAACATGCCCACCATCAGCATCAACAGCCAAGCCCCGGGGGGCAGGCGGTTGCGCCACATGGCCTCCGCATAACCTTGGGAATTCAGCACGTCGTTCATGCCCTTCACCACCAGCGCCACGGTGGGGGTGGGGGTGGATTTCGCCACCGGCACCACCGCATTCCATAGCTGGGCCTGCAGGGCCTGGGTATCGGCCTCCACCTGCGCCAGCTTCGGCCCGCCGCGCAGCTCGTAAAACAATATGCGCTGCTCAGTATAATCGCGGAGCAGCTGATGAATCTGCGCGGCGGGCGGCACAAGGTCGGCCAACACATATTCCGTGCCTATGGCATTGGCTTCATCCTCCTCCAGCGCCTTGCGCTGGTCGTACCGGCCCGCCGCCATGGAAAAACTGAAGCCTATAATCAGCCCCAGCAGGGTAAGCGCCGCAGGCAGGATAACCTTCATATCCTTGCCTTCAGACGTATCGGGCCTCGCGCGGTGGTGGCGCAGCCAATCGCCCGCATAGGCGGCGAAACTCATCAGCGCGGCTGCAATCAGCAGCACGTAGAGCGGGCGAATATACGAAAGTTCGAAGATGGCCATGCGGCACGCCTTTCTGGCTTCCTCGTAACCATATTGTATCGAACAACGCCGCCGTAAACTACTTGCCGATACAGAAGCCTGAAAATACCGCGTCCAGAATTTCCTCCACCGCGATGCCGCCCGCAAGCCGCGCCAGGGCAGAGGCGGCCAGGCGCAACTCCTCGCCGCGCAGCTCCGGCTCTTCCAGCACCAAAGCGCGGCCGAGCGCGGCTTGCGTATCGCGCAGGCAGGCCATCTGGCGCGGGCGGGCGGGGGCGGCGGCACCTTTTGTATCGGTCAACGCCTGGGCCTGGGCGGCCAGTTGCGCGCGTAGCTCCGCCATGCCGGCGCCAGTGCGGGCTGAGATACCCTCGCCGCCCAAATCCGCCTTGGTACGCAGGCGCAAGAACGGAATCCCCTCTGGCGGGGCGGCGAAATCCTCGCCCGGCCCGGCCACCAGCAGCACGAAATCGGCCTTCGCCGCGCGGGCCTGGGCGCGTTTCACGCCCTCGGCCTCTATGGCATCCGCCGTGTCGCGCAGCCCGGCTGTGTCGGTCAGGTGCACGGGCACGCCGCCAAAATCCACCCGCACCCCCACCGCATCGCGCGTGGTGCCGGGAATATCGGAGACAATGGCCACATCCTCGCCCGCCAGCGCGTTCAGCAGGGTGGATTTGCCGGCATTGGGCGGGCCGAGAATGACAAATTCCAGTCCCTCGCGCAGCCGCTCCGCCGCCGGGGCCAGCGCCAGGGCCGCACGCAACTCGTCGCGCAGCGCCGCGATGCCGTCAGTAAGAGCCGTTTCCACCTCGGGCGGCAAATCTTCGTCGGGGAAGTCGATCAGCGCCTCCTGCCGAGCCATGAGCTGGCGCAGGCGCTCGCGCCAGGCGGCGCAGGCCTCGTGCAGCGCCCCGCCCACGGCCTGGGCGCGCTGGGCTTCCGTATCGGCGGCGATGAGGTCGGCCATGGCTTCTGCCTGGAGCAAGTCGAGCTTTCCAGCCTCGAAAGCACGGCGGGAAAATTCTCCCGGCTCGGCGGGGCGGGCACCCAGCGCCACCAGCGCGGCGCTTACAGCCGCCAGCACGGCGCGGCCGCCATGCAGCGAAAGCTCCACGCAATCTTCCCCGGTAAAGGAATTGGGGCCGGGGAAGGTCACGAGCAGCGCTTCGTCCAGCAGCCGTCCCTCATGGCGCAGTTTACGTAAGGCGGCGCGGCGCGGCGCGGGCAATGCGCCGGCCAGGGCTTGCGCCATGGCCAAGGCGCGCGGGCCGGAAAGCCGCACCACCGTAACCGCCCCGCCGCGCCCGGTAATGGGCGCGAATATGGTGCTCATGAAAGATAGCGCGCGGTGAGATGCGCCTCGAAATAGGCCGGGTTCAGCGCCTCGCCCGTGGCATTGGCGAGAATCTCGTTAAACCCGAGCGA
>JAKBCX010000081.1 GCA_021807465.1 Pseudomonadota bacterium
AGCGCGCGCCGGGCGCATTTTCATTCTGGTGGATGATGAGGACCGCGAGAATGAGGGCGACCTTATCATTCCCGCGCAGTTCGCCACGCCGGATGCCATCAATTTCATGATTAAGCACGCGCGCGGGCTGGTGTGCCTGGCCATGACCAAGCAGCGCTGCGAGGCTTTGGGCCTGCCGCTGATGACCCAGGCCAATGGCACAAGGCACGAGACGGCCTTCACCATCTCTATCGAAGCCAAGGAGGGGGTGACCACCGGTATTTCCGCCGCCGACCGCGCGCGGACGGTTTCTGTCGCCATCAATTCCGAGATGGGGCGCAACGATATCGTCTCCCCAGGCCATATTTTTCCGCTGATGGCGCGTGAGGGCGGCACGCTGGTGCGCGCCGGGCATACCGAAGCGGCGGTGGATATTGCCCGCTTGGCCGGGCTTATTCCGGCGGGTGTCATCTGCGAGATCATCAATGATGACGGCACCATGTCCCGCCTGCCGGACCTGATTGCCTTCGCGCAGCGCCATAATCTCAAGCTGGGCACCATTGCCGACCTCATCGCCTATCGCCGCCGCAACGAGAAGCTGGTGCGGCGTGTGGAGCAGGGCGTGGCCACCGCCGCCAATGGCGGGAACTGGCGGCTCTTCGCCTTCGAGAACAAGGTCGATAAGCTGGAATACCTTGCCATGGTAAAGGGCGATATTTCCGGCGATGAGCCGGTGCTGGTGCGCATGCACGGCATCGACTTCATTTCCGAAGTGCTGGGCGGCGAGAATTTCAAGGCGCTGCACGGCGCGATGGCGCAGATTGAGGCGGCTGGGCGCGGCGTGCTGGTTATTCTGCGCGACCACAGGCAGGATGCCATGTCGTCCAGCATACGCGCGCTGAGCCAGGGCACGGCGCCCGCGCCCGCTTTGCGCGATTATGGCATCGGCGCGCAGATTTTGCTCGATCTCGGGGTTAAGAACATGATCCTGCTCTCGAATCATAAGCGGACCATCGTGGGCCTGGAAGGTTACGGGCTGAACGTGGTCGAGCAGCGCCAGATTGGAGAGATAGCATGAGCACCGCCGACGCCCCTGTTGCCCGCGCCCCTGAATTGAAGGGGCCAGCCCCGAAAATCCTCGCCATTAGCGCGCCCTATTACCGCCAGGTGGTGGATGGAATGCTGGATGCAGCCAGGCATTTGCTTTCCCAGGTGAGCGCCGAAGTTACCGTGGTGGAGGTCTCCGGCGCCTATGAGCTGCCGCAGGCGCTGGCCATCGCCGCGGCCTCGGGCACGGCGTATGACGGTTACATTGTGCTGGGCTGCGTGGTGCGCGGCGAGACCGACCATTACGAGTTCATCTGCGCCTCCGCCATGGATGGGCTGCTGCGTGTGGCTTCCGAGCATGTGCTGTGCCTGGGCACGGCGCTGCTGACCGTGGATACGCTGGCCCAGGCCGTGGCGCGCAGCCACGAAACCGGCTCCAACAAGGGGGCCGAGGCCGCTGCCGCCTGCCTGAAGCAGATTGCGCTGAAGCGGATGCTGGCGGCATGAACGCGCGCCCCCGTACCCTTTCGCGCATTGCCGCCGTGCAGGCGCTGTACCAGGCCGAGCAGGGCGAGATTTCGCCCGAAACCGTTATCGACCAGTTTGTGCGCCACCGTATTGGCGGCGATTTGCCAGGCCGCGGCGGGCTGGAGGATGGCCATTTGAAAGTGGCGGATGTGCCGCTTTTCGCTCGTATTGTGCGCACCGCCACCCAGCAGCAAGATGCGGTAGACGGCATGATTGCCCAGGCCCTGCCGGAAAGCTGGCCCATGACAAGGCTGGACCCCGTGCTGCGCGCCATTCTGCGCGCCGGTGGGGCGGAGCTGTGGAGTGCTGGCGGCGCCCCAGCGAAGGTGGTTATCAACGAGTACCTCAACGTCGCGCACGGGTTTTTCTCGGGCGAGGAGCCGCGAATGGTGAATGGCGTGCTGGACCGGCTGGCGCATTTGCTGCGGGCGGAGGAGTTTTCCGCCGGTGGCCAGATTGGTGACGCGCCGTAAAGCTCTTACTGGTACGGCAATGCCGCCCGGCGCCTTATGCCGGGTAGGCGCATAACCCTGAGCGATGGCCCGTATGACAAATGAATTCGCCCGGATAGAAGTCTATTTTGCCCCGCTGACGGGCGAGGAAGGACTCGGGCTGAAGGACGATGCCGCCATTCTGCGCCCGCCGCCGGGGCGCGACATGGTGTTGACCGCTGACCAGATGCTGGAGGGGGTGCATTTTTTCTCCAGTGATGAACCTGGGCTGGTTGCGCGCAAGCTGTTGCGCCGAAATCTCTCTGATTTGGCTGCCATGGGCGCGGCGCCGATGGGGTATCTGCTGACCATCGCACTGCCGGTGAGTTTGCCCGAGGATTGGCTGGCGGCGTTCGCCAAGGGGTTGGAGGTGGATCAGGCCGCTTTCAACATCAGGCTGTTTGGGGGGGATTCCTCGTCTTCCAAACATGGCATCGCGCTTACCGCCACCATGCTGGGCAGTGTGGCGCCAGGCCAGGCGCTGCGGCGTAACGGCGCCAATGCGGGCGATGGCATATGGGTGACTGGTACCATCGGCGATGCGGCCCTGGGGCTGGAGGCGCGGCGCGGGCATTTGGCCGGGGCGCATCCGTATTTGGTGAAGCGCTCTACCCTGCCGGAGCCGCGCCTAGGGTTGGCGCTGGCGGGCATTGCTTCCGCCGCGATCGATGTATCGGACGGGCTGGTGCAGGATTTGGGCCACATGGCCCGCGAATCCGGGCTTTCCGCCGTCATCCGGGCCGATATGGTGCCGGCTTCGCCGGAAGCCGCCGCGCTGGGTGAGGCGTTTTTAGAAACGCGGCTGACCGGGGGCGATGATTACGAACTGCTCCTGGCCGTGCCGCCGGGCAATGGCGAGCGGCTGAAGGAGATTTGCGGCCAGCTGAGCGTGACCCGAATCGGCGTGTTTCAGCCAGGGGAGGGTGTGCATGTGCTCTCCGCCACCGAGACGGTGCTGGAGTTTTCCGCCGCAGGGTGGAAGCATTTTTGAGAGCGTTACGGCGCCTTGTGGCAGAGTGCCAGGCGCACGAAAAACCCCCAACGTTTCCGCCAGGGGCCAATTAGGGCGTAAATCCTGAATATGGCGCAGTACTCACGCCATATTTGCGGAATTACTTGATCTTGGCTTCCTTGAACTTGACGTGCTTGCGCACGACGGGGTCGTACTTGTTGAATTCCAGCTTTTGCGTGGTCGCACGCGCATTCTTCTTGGTCACATAGAAGTAACCAGTGTCCGCGGTGGAAACGAGCTTGATTTGAACGACGTTAGACTTTGCCATGATGAATCTCCAGGCGCGCCGTATGGCGCAGGTTAAGTGGTTTCGTCAAGTATGGGGCGGGAATCTTTAGCGCGTCAGGGCCAGCCTGAGGCCGAAGCCGATGAGGGGGCGGCGGTAAAGCCGGCGAGGGATGGGAATATGTTCATCATCAGCGTGGCGGCACTATTGCAGTAATGCGGTTTGGTAGGCGGTGGGGTTTTGCAAAAGCCAGGCCGCCGCGGTCAGGTCGAGATTGGTACCGATGGCTGCCGGGCAATGGCCGCGCAAGGCAAGCACCTGCCGCACGCCAACCGGCGGGCGCATGGCGCGTTCCTGCGTGATGGTAGGCGCGAGCAGGTTGTTGCCTTTGGCCAGGCTGGCCATTTGCGTTTCCACCGAGGCATTGCCGAGGCTGGTGCAAAGCTGCGGCATAACCCCCAGGCTTTGCAGCGGCCAGCCGCGCGGGGCAAAAACCTGACTCCAGGTGACGAACAGTTCGCCGCCATTGGGCAGGGAGGTGATGGTTTGTACCAGCCCTTTACCCAAGGTTTCCGAACCGATGACCACGGCGCGGCCATCATCGGCCAGGGCGGCGGAGAGAATTTCGGCGGCGGAGGCGGTTTGGCCATCGACCAGCACGGCTAGACGCGCGCCATTTGTGAGGTCCGAGCCTTCGGCCTTCAGGTCTTGCGTGGCATCCGGGTCGCGCCCCTGGGCCAGGGCGATTGGCCCCTTGGGCATAAGCGAATCCGCCACTAGCACGGCCTGGCGCAGCACGCCGCCGCGATTGCCGCGTAAATCGAGCACAAGGGCGAAGGGTGGCGGGTTCTGGGCCATGACCGTTGCCATGGCGGCGCCAAACTGGTCCGCCGTACCTTCGTTGAAGGCCGAGATGCGGACCACGGCGATGCCTTTGACCAAATCCGGCTCGATGAATACGGTTTGCGGCGGCACATAGCCGCGCGTGAGGGTTATATTCTGCGGCTCTGGCGGGTTGGACGTGTCGTCCGGGTCCAGCAGGGTGACGTTTACGGTGCTGCCCGCGATGCCATTCATGCGCGCATTAAGTGCCGTGAGCTGCGCGGGGTATGCTGGCTGCCCGTCTATGGCCTTTATAATGCTGCCCGTGGCGATGCCGGCATTCTCGGCCGGGCTGTCGGCGGCCACGGCGGCGACCACCACATGCGAATCATCCGTGGCGAGCGTGAGGCCGGTGCCGCCCACGCCCATAATCATCAACTGGTCCTGCGCCGCCTGCGCGGGCGGTTCGTAACGAGAATAGGGGTCGAAATGGTTGAACAACTCGTCGAAGAAATTGGAGATGATGGCCTGCGTGCCTGCCACTTGCAGGGCTGAGGAGGCGTTATACGCCGCCGCGGCAAGGCTGGCCGCCGCTTGGCCCCAGGCCTTGGCGTCGCTGGCATTGGCGGGGACGGGCACGGCCGTTATCAGCGCGCTTGGCCCGTACAGGCGCAACTGGTTGTCTTGCAGCGTCGTGGTAAGGTCCGGGTCCAGCCCGGTTAGGCCGTTAAGGCCCCACACGGTCATTTGCGGGATGGTGAAATTTTGCAGTGAGCGCGGGGCAATATAGGCCAGCGCCGCGCCCCATACCTCGGCGGCGCTTGATGTGTCGAAACCGGCGGTGGTGGTGGCGCTGGCGTGGCTGAGCATGCCGCCCTGCAGCACCAAGCACAGCACAAGAATGACGATGCGGCGTGTCACCGGCGCCGTTTCTGTTTGGCGGTGGCGGCCTTGGCTTTGCCGGGTGTTTTTTTTGCGTTGCCTTTGGCCGGTTTGGCTTTGCCCTTGGCGCTTTTGCGTATGCCGCGCGGGGCGGGCGCGCCTGCCAGGCTGAACAGCAGCCCGCCGGTGACGGGCTTGGCTTCCTCCAGCCGCACTTCCACCGGCTGCGCCAGCGTGAACACGGCGCGGGAATGGCGGCCGGAGAGGCTCTGGGTGGCCTCGTCATAGCCCCAGTAATCGTCTGGCAGATTCGCCATGCCCAGAAACCCGCTAGCCCCGCTGTCGTTTAGGGTGACGAATAGACCGAATTTCGTAACCCCCGATACCCGGCCCTGGAACAACTCACCAATGCGATGTTGGAGGAACAAAGCAAGGTAACGGTCGGACGAATCGCGCTCGGCCAGCGTGGCGCGGCGTTCGGTGGCGGTAATCTGCTCGGCGATGTCGGAGAAGGCGGCCAGATCCTCGTCCGCCAGCCCGTCGCGGCCCAGCTTAAGCCCGGTGATGAGCGCGCGGTGGACCAGCAAATCGGCATAGCGGCGGATGGGCGAGGTGAAATGGGCATAGCGCGCCAATGCCAGGCCGAAATGGCCGATATTCTCGTCGGCATATTCCGCCTGCGATTGCGCGCGCAGCATGGTTTCGTTCACCAGCGGCGCCTGCGGCGTGCCCTCCACCAGTTTCAGAATCCGGTCCAAATCACGCGGGTGCAGCTGGTCGCCAGCTTTCAATGAAATATCCAGCGTGTGGAGGAAGGTGCGGAGGTTATCCAGCTTCTCGGGGGCGGGCGGGGCGTGGACCCGGTACATGCAGGGCTGGCGCAGCCGTTCCAGCTCCTCGGCCGCGCATACATTGGCGAGGATCATGAATTCCTCGATGAGCTTGTGCGAGGCCAGGCGCGGGCGCGGTGCCACGCTTTGTACCTTGCCGTGCTCGTCCAGCACCACTTTGCGCTCGGGCAGATCCAAATCCAGCGTGCCGCGCCTGTGGCGGGCTTCGGTCAGGGCGGCGTAGGCGGAGAAGAGATGCTCGAATGATGCCGGTTTTTCCTCGAACTCCGCCTGGATCTGCTCATAGGTCATGCGCGCGGCGGAGCGCATGAGGCCGCGCCCGAATTTATGGCGCTGCTTGTTGCCATGCACGTCGATGAACATTTCCACGAACATGCAGCCGCGATCCTCGCCGGGCATGAGCGAGCACCAGCCATTGGAGAGCGCCTCGGGCAGCATGGGCACCACGCGGTCGGGGAAGTAGCAGCTATTGCCGCGCATGCGGGCCGCGAGGTCCAGCGCCGAGCCGGGTTTTACGTAATGGGCCACATCGGCAATGGCGACGATGAGGCGGTAGCCATGCTCCACCGGCTCGGCGAATACGGCATCGTCGTAATCGCGGGCGTCATGGCCGTCTATGGTGATGAGCGGGACATCGCGCAGATCGGTCCGCTTGCCCAGCGGCACGGGTTTGGCCTTTTCCGCGTCCCGCAGCGCCTCGTCGGGAAATTCCATGGGGATGCCATGCTGGGCGATGGCGATGAGGCTGACCGAGCGCGCATCGTCCAGCGAACCCAGCCGTTCCTTGATGCGCGCGAGACGCGGGCCGAAGGGTTTGCCAGGCAATGGCTCGGCCCGGACAATTTCACCCTCGATCGCGCCCTCGCTTTCCGTGCCGGGGACGATCCATTCCGTTTTCTGGCGTTTATCGGTCGGCTCGATTCGCCCGCCCTCGGCAGTGCCGTGGAACACGCCGACAATGCTGCCCGTATGGCCTGTAACGCGCTTGAGCGTGCGGCCCTCGTATTTATCGCCGCCGATGCGCCGCAGCCGGGCCAGCACTTTCGCGCCCGGCGCCAGGGCGGCCT
>JAKBCX010000082.1 GCA_021807465.1 Pseudomonadota bacterium
ACCCAGCCGGCGCGGCGTATATCGGTATATCCACTCATGGTGCTATTCAGCCGGGCATGAGCACCGCGTCAATTCGCCTATACGTTCCCGCCCCCATCGCCCAAGGCGCTGAAATTGCGCTGGGCGAGGCGCAATCGCATTATCTCGCCAATGTTCTGCGCGCCGCTTCGGGCGACACGCTGCGCGTTTTCGACGGCACCAGCGGCGAGTGGCGTGCCGCTGTCACCGCAATTTCACGCAAAAAGGTGGTGCTTACAGCGCAGGCGCAAACCCGCCCCCAGGCGCCTGAGCCAGACGCATGGCTGTGTTTCGCCCTGCTCAAGCGCGCGAAAACCGACATGGTGGTGGAAAAAGCCACCGAGCTTGGCGTATCGGTCATCCAGCCCATAATTACCGCCCGCACCAACGCGGACCATGTGAACCTGGACCGGCTGCGCGCCATAGCAACCGAAGCCGCCGAACAATGCGAGCGGCTGGAAGTGCCGGAAATCCGCCCGCCAGTGCCACTGGCCAAGCTAATGGCAGGCTGGCCAGCGGAGCGCGCCTTGTTTATTGCCGATGAACGCCGCACCGGCGCCCTGCTTGGCCCCGCACCCGGCCCCGTGGCGCTCATGACCGGGCCGGAGGGCGGCTTTACCGAAACAGAGCTTGAAGCTATCGCTCGCACACCCCAGGTGACGCGCACGTCTCTGGGCGCCCGCATCCTGCGGGCCGAGACCGCCGCCATAGCCGGGCTGGCGCTGCTGCTGGCGGCGCGGCCCTAAAAACAGGGAGTGAAGTTTGTCGAACCCGGGAGACGCTGATACGCGGGTGGTTACGCAGTTGCGCGACCTTGCCGCCTATCTGGAGGCGGGCTGCAAACCCCCTGAGCAATTCACCATCGGCACAGAGCATGAGGCTTTCGGCTTCCGCCTGAACAGCTTGGCCTCGCCCAGCTATGGCGAGCAAGGCGGCATTGCCGATTTGCTGAACGCCATAGCAGCGCGGGAAAACTTCGAGCCAATCCTGGACCATGGCAATGTCATCGGGCTGAAGCAGGGCGGCTTATCGCTCTCGCTGGAGCCAGGCGGGCAGTTTGAACTTTCCGGTGGCACGCTGGCGGATTTGCATGCAACCAAGGCGGAGCTGGACGCGCACATGGCCCGGCTGCACGCCGTTACCCCTGCGCTCGGCCTGGGCTTCGCGCCGCTGGGCTTCCACCCGCTTAACCGGCGCGAGGACATGCCGGTAATGCCCAAAGGCCGCTACAAAATCATGCGCGCCTATATGCCCAAAGTGGGCACGCGCGGGCTGGACATGATGTTCCGCACCTGCACCGTGCAGGCCAATCTCGACTTTTGCTCGGAAGCCGACATGGTGGCGAAAATGCGCGTGGGCGCGGCATTGCAGCCGCTGGCCACGGCGCTGTTCGCCAATTCGCCCTTCTACGAGGGTAAGCCGAACGGGCTGCTCTCCAACCGCGCGGAAGCATGGCGCGATACGGATAATGCCCGCGCCAGTATTCCCGCCGTTATTTTCCAGGATGGTTTCGGGTTCGAAGCCTATGCCAACTGGCTGCTCGATGTGCCGATGTATTTCGTGTACCGCGACGGTGTGTACCATGACGCCGCCGGTGCCTCGTTCCGCGACTTCATCGCCGGCAAGCTGGCGGCCCTGCCGGGCGAGCACGCCACCATCGGCGATTTTGCCGACCACGCGACAACCGCCTTCCCCGATGTGCGGCTGAAAAAATATATCGAGACACGCGGCGCGGATTCCGGGAGGCCGGATATGATGCTGGCGCAATCTGCACTGTGGACCGGGCTGTTTTACGACCGTGCCGCCCTTGCTGCGGCAGGTTCGCTCATCAAGCCGCTCGCTCATGCAGGGATTATGGCGCTGCGCGATGCCGTGCCGCGCACAGGCATCAACACGCCCTTCGGCAAGGGCACGCTGCGCGATTTGGCGCGCGATGTGCTGGCTATCGCGGCGCAGGGCCTGCGCAACCGCGCGCGGAAGAACGCGGCGGGGGCGGATGAGAGCATCTACCTTGCGCCGTTGCAGGAAATTGCAGCGGGCGCGCCAACCCAGGCGGAACATTGGCTGGAGCGGTACAACGGAGCGTGGAACGGGGATGCATCCCGCATTTTTGAAGAGGCTAAGTTTTAGGCAGGGCCATCCGTAAGTTGAGATGGCCCCGCCATCGCCTCAGGCCGAGGTATCGATGGTCGGCCGCACTGAAATGAGGTCGATATTCACGCGCTGCGGCTGCGAAACAACAAAGACGATGGCATCCGCAATCTCGCTGGCGGCCACCGCGCCGTCCTTGGTAACGTGCGACTTGATGGCGGCGCGGAAATTGGGGTCGGTGAGGCTATCCGCCACCTCGGTTGTGGTGGCGCCAGGCATCAGCACACATACGCGGATGCCAGCTCCCCCCACTTCCTGGCGCAAGGAATCGGACATGGCGTTAAGCGCATGCTTGCTGGCGGCATAGGCGCCGACCATCGGCCCGGTTTTGCGCCCGGCTTGGGAAGATATATTAACGATATCGCCATGCCCCTGCGCCTTCATCGGCCCAATGGCGGCCTTGCTGGTATAAACCGTGCCCATCAAATTCACATCCATCACACGGCGGAACTCGGCCAGGTCCGTCGTCTCCATCGCGCCCATGTGCATAATGCCGGCGGAGTTGACGAGAATATCAATCTTCCCAAAATGCGCGATGGTTTTCTCCACCGCCTCGGTTGCCACTTTTTCGTCCACCACATCACCCGGCAGCGCCAGGGCTTTCTGGCCCAGGGCTTCAATCTTCCTGGCAAGCTGCGCCAGCCTGTCCGCGCGGCGCGCGGAAATGGCCACATTCGCCCCGGCCTGCGCCAGCGCGATAGCCGCCGCCTCGCCAATGCCGGACGAAGCACCCGTTACAAGGGCCACACGCCCGGCCAAACTCTTTGTCATATCCTAAACTCCCTTAAAGTCCACAAAGCCACTCGCAACCTGCCTCAGCATCGGCTATAGGCAAGGCCGCGTGTAATTGCGGAAGCGATTGAAGTCTGGTGGCTTCCTTGGTCTTCAAAACCAATGGCCCGCGAATAGCGGGCGGTGGGTTCGATTCCCATCCGCTTCCGCCACCGCCTCATCTCTTCAACCGCTCCGCCCAATCTTCGGGCATCACAATCTTCTTGGCCGTGGGGAAGCCCAGATAACCGTTCTGCGCGAATGTATAAGCGTTGGTCCGCAGCGGATCGCCCGAGACCAGCACCATGAAATCATCCCAATGCGTCACAATCGGCACCAGCCGGTCAGGGTCATCGGATTCGGCGAAATCCGGCGGCAGCTTGCCGAGATTCACCTGGTGCCTGAGCGAGACAATCGGGAAATCCGCCCATTTTTCCGTATAAGTCTCCACGCGCCGCGCCGTCATGCGGGCGTGCTTATACAAATATTTCTTCACATCATCCTTGCTCCACCCCGCCTTGGCCAGCGTCTGCGCCAGAATGGGCGTTAGCACCAGCGTGGGCCGTAGCGTGCCATAGGTAAGCCCGCCAACCGTGAACACAACCTCCCAGCGGGTGATCGAGGCCACGGAATCGGCCAGATAGGGCATGATCTCATCCGGCGTGCTGCCAGTGACCGAGACAATAACCGCGCCGCTCGTCATGCGTGAGATGGTGACGGTATTATCCCCAGTCTTGAAGCCCATATCCTCGCTATTGGCTGGCCAGCCAATCTTCGCCAGCGCATCTTCATTCTCGGCCAGCACCACGCGGAACGTGTTACCAAACGACCCCTTATCCGTTTTATGCGGCAGGAAGCCCGCGATGTTACGCAGCGCCAGGCGCCAGAAGCGCCCGATGGAGGTGTTGGGCTTGAAGCCGTCACGCAAGGCGCCTTGCTCGTAATTGAACTTCAGCTCCTTGATGATCGGGCCATTGAGGATGATGAGCGTCTCCGCCCCTGGCGTGTTGCCGCTATGCTCTACACCATATACCGGGTCTGCCATGGCCTCGGCCAGCGCCACGAGAATGGGCATGTATTCCGGCCGGCATCCGGCCATCACCCCATTTACCGCCACCGCCCAGATGGTCACCGCGCGGCTTGCCGGCAGCACCACACCCAGAATCTCATCGGGATCGCGATCCGTATAGGAGAGGAACTCGCTGATCTTCTCCATCGTTGGCGGAACAATCGGCAGGCCATCGCTCCATTCACGCTCGAAGAAGTAATCATTCACGTCCTCAAACGTGCCACGGAACACGATGTCACGCGCGCGCGGCTCCGTCACTTCCTCATGCACATCAGGCTGGGTGAGGAGATTATCAATCACCTGCTGCGCCGTAACGGCAACAACATTGGCACGCAGCTCCTCCAGGCTCTGCACACCGGGGTGGCCCGGTATCATCGCCAGGGGCAGATTCGGCATGCCAAGCCCCACGGATGTTGCGGCAGCCTGCCCCAAAAATCCCTCGCAGGTTAAAGACGACGTCGGAAATCCAGCTTTTTCGCAAGCTTCACTGGCCCGCAGCACGGCGGGCGTACAAGAGCCTCAACAGGCCATCGATGATATGGCTGCATCCACGCCTAGCTCTTTGAATCGCTGCGGCAGAGAGGCCAGAAGCTCCTTCTCGTTCACCGCATGGGTCGAGCCGAATTCGCGCCAGCTCACGAATTTCACATCGGGGTATTTCTTCTTCAGCTCTTCTTCAAGCGTGGCGAACACCTCATCGCCCATGAAGAGAAAATCCCAGAGCTGGGCAATGGTCTTGCCATTCAGCGTATCCAGCCGCTTGGCTAAAGGCTGGATTTTCTGCCGCCGCTCGCCGCAGGGCCAAACCACTTCATAAAGATTCTCAGCCATCACCAACCCCCACTTCGTTACAAAACACTTTCAAATTCACGTAGCGCCGCTTCCGCGGCACCTATACCTTCCGCCATGGCTTGCACAATATTGCCGCCATAGCCCTTGCGCACCGCCCCCGCCGCAAAAACGCGGGGCGAGGCCGTGCGGTAATCGTCCCCGGCCTCTACATGGCCGCTGCGGGCCAGCAATGCGGCCGGCAAAAAACCCGTATTCGGCGCCACACCAATAAAGGGAAACAGGCCCGCACATTCAACCACGCTCTGCACGCCGGTCTTTACATCACGCACGCGCACGCCGGTTACGCCTTGCTCGCCCAGCACCTCGGTAATCTGGTTATCCCAAATAAAACTGACGTTATCGCGCGAGGCGATCTTGTCCACATATTCACGTTTGGCCTTCAGGGGGCTGCGGCATACCATAATCACGCGGCGGCAAATCTTCGCCAGCACCAGCGCCTCTTCCACCGCCGCATCACCACTGCCCGTTACCACCACATCCTGACCACGGAAGAACCCGCCATCGCAGGTGGCGCAGCGCGATACGCCACGGCCAAGAAACTCTTCCTCTCCCGGCACGCCCAGCTTGCGCAAAGATGCGCCAGAGGCGACGATAATCACTTCGGGCTTATAATCCCTGCCCTCGGCATCACAAATGCGCGGCTGCGGGGCGGTTTCAATCTTTTCAACGCCAGCCTCCACAATCTGCACCGCAGCCTTGCGCGCCTCTTCCAGCAGATGCACCGCCAAATCCTGGCCCGAGAATTTTCCCGGCACCCCAAGCCCGTGCACCTCGTCCACCGTGGCCACAAGCCCGCCGAACATATAGCTCGCCTCGAACAACGTAACGAGCCGCCCGAGCCGCGCCATGTGGCAGGCCGCGGAAAGCCCCGCCAACCCGCCGCCAATCACGGCGACTTCACACTGATTCCGCAACGGCCGCATTCCCGCTCCCATTATTATTATAAAAAGCGGCAGCCAGATGCCGCCGCCTTACAGGCTGGTTCAGTGCGCTTCTTCCACACCCGCAATCGAGGTACGGTGCATGGTGCGCCCGCAATCTGGATCATAAGGAATTACGCGGTGCAGCGCGCATGTATTGTCCCAGATGGCCAAATCGCCCTCTTTCCAATCATGGCTGTAGGTGAAGCAAGGCTGCGCCGTCCATTCCTGCAACCGGGCCAGCAGCGCCCGTCCCTCGGCCTTGGACATGCCAACGATATAATCCGCCGAATAGCCGATCAGCAGCGATTTGCGGCCGGATTTATGCGTCCACACCAGCGGCTGCTCGTGCGAGGCACCGCGCTTGCGCGGCTCCAAATCCTCCGGCTTCGCCACTTCGCGCACGGCGGCTACAACCGAGTGCACAACGCGCAGCCCCTCCAGCTCCTTCTTCTCCGCGTCAGACAAGGCCTCATACGCGGCAACGGTGGAGCAAAACTGCGTCTGCCCACCCTTAGGCGCGGCCTTGCGGCAGGAAAGGACCGAGGCTTTGGGAATGGGAATAGGCACGGTCGCACCATCCAGATGCCAGAAGAAAGTGCCGAGCACATATTCCGGCTCGGGATTCACCTTCTTATCCAGCGTAATTTTGTAAACATCACGCGTCTCGGCATCGCCGCCCGGCACGGTGGTGGTGAAGTTGACGCGCGAACCCAGCGCGTCGGTGAAAGCAAGCTGCTCCTTGTCGCTCAAATTTACCTGCGGAAAAATCAGCGCGGTGTGCTTCTCCAGCAGGTCCATAATGTGGTGCGCCACGGCAGGCTCGCACATTGCGTTGCGGTCCACACGCACAATCGCGCCAATGGCCGGCTTAATAACCTCCACCTTCACGGCTTCTACATTGTAATCCATGACGTTTCCCCTTTGCAGCCAAGGCCTCCGGCGCACCAAAAGGCCGGTGCCAGCTAGATGCTGAACACCTCATTAGCAGAGCAGGGGGATGCGGGTCAACCTTACTACCCGCGGGTGACACGCCCCAGAAATTCTTCCACAATCGCCTTACCCTCCTTGTGCCCGTCAGTCAGGCCCAACGAGGACTCGGACACGATCATGCGCGAGAGC
>JAKBCX010000083.1 GCA_021807465.1 Pseudomonadota bacterium
CGTGTCGCGGAGGATACCGACGAGTTGGTCGGAAGAGAGTGGTGCTGCAGCCATGGTTACATCCTTGCACTAGAAAAAAGAGATTCTGAACGGATACATTCACGTCAGAGGTATCATCCAGAGTGTTGTACCAAACAGATACACTATCTGGGTACGTATTTCCAATAGTTGGCATAACAAATTGTGCTTCGCATTGTCCGTTACATTAACGGTTAGTTAACAAAACATACGAGTACTGGCTATTACCGGCACGGCAAGGCTGAACAGCTCTTGCCCATATAAAACTTTAAATTTCACAAACTTGAAAAATACACAGCATTTTTCAGCATTTAGGCATAAATCTCCTAAGCCTTGATACAGCGTGTGTCGGAGGGGAGTGCGTTGCGGAATCGTTCTATCTGCCTTGTGCTTAAAGCGGAGCATTTCGCTGCCGTGCAGCCGAGAATCGTTCGATAGCGGAAAGCATGGCACGGAGTGTTTGCGCCTCACCACCCTCAGGGCGGCCAGGGCTGTTAGTGTCGTTCCATGCGTATGTATCAATATGTGCCCAAGAAATTTGTTTTGAAACAAAACGTTTCAAAAACAGTGCCGCGACAATGGCACCGGCAAATGGTTTTGAAGAGACATTGTTTATATCGGCAATATTGCTGTCCAGCCATGAATCGTAAAGCTCATAAAGAGGAAGTCGCCAGAGCGGATCATGTGCTGCCTCTCCCGCGTGCAGAAGTTCCGCCGCCATCGCGTCATCCGTGCAAAATAAAGCAGGTAGATTAGGTCCCAGAGCCGTGCGTGCGGCTCCCGTTAGTGTTGCGGCATCAATCAGCCAGTCTGGCTTTTCTTCGCAGGCTTCGCTGAGAAGGTCGCACAACACAAGCCGGCCTTCGGCATCGGTATTGCCTATTTCAACAGTCAAGCCAGAACGAGTTCGCAATATATCCGACGGTCGCATGGCATTGCCTGAAACTGAATTTTCGACGCATCCAATACGGAGTTTTAGCCTTACTGGCAGATTTAACGACATAATAGCCGCGCTCAGCCCCAGCATAATTGCTGCGCCGCCCATGTCTTTTTTCATGCGCAGCATGGCGGAGCTTGGCTTCAGGTCATACCCCCCCGTATCAAAGCAAACACCTTTGCCGCATAACGAGATTAAGGGCGAGTGGTCATCCGCTTGCGAGCCTTTCCAATGCAGTATGGCAACTTCCGGGGGGCGGCTGGAGCCAGCGCCCACAGCGGCCAATGCCGGATAACGCGCAGCGGTGTCATCTCCGCTAACACGCTCGGCTTGCGCGCCGTGCCGGGCCGCCAAATCAATCGCCGCCTGCGCCAGCTCGGCGGGGCCAAGATAGTTAGCGGGCGTATTAATTAGGTTTCGAGTAAGATATATTGCGGATGCAACCGTTTTTGTATGTTCGCTTACGTTTTTGCAGCTCAAACTGGCAGGGGCGCGCCGCCGGGGTTTGAATTTGTCATACTTATAGGCTCCCAGCAAAAACCCGAGAGCAGCTTCCTCATAATCGAAGCCATCCCCGGCCATGTGCCACACGCTATCGGCCGGCAGACCTGTGGCCGCAGCGCCAAAGCCGTGCAGGGCAGGGGCTGTGCCGAGTCCGATCAGCGCCGCGTTTTCCAGTCGCAGAATTTGCCCCGCCTCAGCCGAAAACTCCGTCAGACTGGCCTGTGCGCCAGCGCTTGGCAGATGCGCCAGTAAGGCCTGCAGGCCGTCAGGGCGTACACCGTATAACGGCAGGCTCGCCTCACCCGCCATAGCCAGCCCCGCCAATGCGTCGCTCATGCCCGTATGCTCACCATGTGTAATGGTACCATCTGTTCCGGCCCTGGGCATGACCGCGGAACACAAAGCTGTAAAGCCCCGGCTGGGTAAAGCAGGCAAATAAAATGGCCGGTGACGCGGGTCACCGGCCAAAAAGCAAGGCGTTTGAACGCCATATTATCTCAAGGGCGGATTGACTATTGCGGTGCTACCCGTGTGGGGCAGAGCCGGAGATCAGTTGAACCGCGCCGCGGGCGGAATTAATGCAACCGCTCAATTCCGATGGCAGCCACCCGGCCTTCGCGCTGTTGCAGGGCGAAGCGGACACGCTCTCCCTCGTTCAGCTTCCGCAGCCCGGCATGTTGTACGGCGCTGATATGGACAAAAATGTCGTTGCCGCCTTCATCTGGCGCGATGAAGCCATAACCTTTTCCAGGATTGAACCATTTAACCACGCCGGTCAGCACGGCGTCTTCGGGGCGAGCCTTATTGTCTTGCGTCGTTTCCATCTTCGCACCTTATTCTTGACCTGGCATTGCCAGGCGAGGGTGTTATTATCGGCCGGCTGTTTTTCCGGTGGCGGAAGTCTAGGCCAGAAGGCTAGGCGGGATCAATGAAAAATATGTGCTGCACCGCAACGCTTACGTTACCGCAGTAAAACTGACAATCGACCAGTTTTACTGCGGCATGACAAGCATTTAAGCATTGTTTGGTAAGTATTGCTTACGCAACATTAGTACTTAGGCAACGTCCTCGCGGCGGTCGCGCACGCGCACATAGGCAATGGAAGCGTGCTCCTCGCAATAAGGTTTGCCAGGCGCCGCGGAAGCATTGCAAAAATGAAAGCTCGGCTTGCCCGGTTCACCAATGGGCCAGCAGCAAGGCGTGGCACGCATGGTATGCTTGGGTGTCGGCATAATCGCGCGCAGGCTCGGCACGGGTGCGCCCATCGAGGCAGCCAAAGGCGGCAAGGTTGGCCCTTGGGTGCGTTTGGGCATAGCCGGGCGCGGGGTTGCATCTCCTTCAGCGCGGCGGATGGGCGATGGGCGGGACGGCAAATTAAGCCGGTGCGCCTTTCCCACGACGGCATTTTTGGAAATATTCAGGCGGCGGCCGATTTCGGCTGTGGACAGCCCCTCGGCCCAGAGCGTACGGAGTTTGGCAATGGTCTCGTCTGTCCACTCCATATTGTGGCCCCCCTCATGCAATCTACCATATACAGTAGGCAAGTCCGGCGATTGCAGCAACACCTAGCAGGCGCCCGCCGAGTCCTTTTCTGTGGACAACCTTAATTGTAAATATTTTTTCAGGGTTTGACCGTTTCGCCAGCGAAGGCGCCCCAGAAATCGCCGCGGTCCAGATAGCCGGTAAGATGGCCGGTGCTGACCTTGCAGAACTCCGATCCCTTGTCGCAGCGAATAAGCTCGCCGCTTACACCTTGGTTAAGGTAAGCGGCTATGCTGGCATTGGGAGAAGGTGAGGCGCGCAGCACCACTTGCGGCTTGGTAATGTAAAAGCCGCGCCGCGCGCGTATCGTGGCTTCATGCACCCAGCCCTTGCCGCCATCGGGGGCCACAACCTGGCGCCACACGTCAAACTCGCCAATAATTTCCACCGGCAGCCCCGCGCGCTGGTAAACCGCGACAACAGGATATTGGAATCCCGGCCCGGCGCGGAAATTTACCTGGTCCGAGCGCAGCGAGACGAAGCGCGGTACGGGAAGCTTTGTCACCGCGCCAATGCCAGGACCAGGGCCGGGGCCAGGGTCTGGCGCCGCGGCACCCAGGAAAAGCGGAAGAAACAGAAGAAGGAAAAGCGTTTTCAGCCGCAGACGGGGCATTGCGGGTCCTTTTTGAGCCTGATCTTGCGGAACTCCGCATCCAGCGCATTCCACACCAGCAAATATCCGGCAAGGGATTTGCCGATGCCGGTAATCTCTTTCAGCACCTCGGTGGCTTGCAGCGTACCCATTACGCCTGTTACCGCGCCCAGCACCCCGGCTTCGGAGCAGGCGGGCACAAGCCCCTCGGGCGGTGGCGCGGGGTAGAGGCAGCGATAGCACGGCCCGCCCTCATGTGGCTTGAAGGTGGCAAGCTGGCCCTCAAAGCGCAGCACCGCCGCGCTCACCAATGTTTTGTGCGCCGCCACGCAGGCATCGGCCAGTAGAAAGCGGGTGGCGAAATTATCCGTCCCGTCGCAGATTATATCGTAATCCGCCACCAGCCCGGCCACGTTGTCCGGGCCAAGCCGTTCTTGGTGTGCCGATACCTTCACCAGCGGGTTAATCCGGTGCAGCGCCCCGGCGGCGGATTGCACCTTGGGCCGGCCTATATCGCTCACCTCATGCGCGATTTGCCGCTGCAGGTTGGAGAGTTCCACCACGTCCTCATCCACTAGCCCTATATGCCCAACCCCGGCGGCGGCCAGGTAAAGTGCCAAGGGCGAACCCAGCCCGCCAGCGCCCACAACCAGCACTTTTGCCGCTTTCAGCTTAGCCTGGCCGGTTCCCCCCAGCTCACGGAGCAGAATATGCCGCGAATAGCGCTGGATCTCGTCCTCAGAAAAATTAAATTCCATCGCCTCACTTATAATATGCGTCCGGCGCGGGGCCAAACTCGGACATAGCACTTCACGCGCCATGTCAATTTGTAATAGAGTTGCCCTATATGCCGGGCTTTTCCCGGCGGTTGAAGGTTTTTGAGATGAAGCTGATCAATGCCATCCGCATGGGTGGCACCGAAATCCTCCCCCTGGTCGAAGGCGGCAAGGGCGTTGCCGTGTCCAACGGCATCTCAGCCGGGCATTGGGCCCTGGCGGGCGGCGCGGGCACGTTTTCCGCCGTTAACGCCGACTCCTACGATAAGGACGGCAAGATCATCCCGCAAATCTACCGTGGCCGCACAAGGCGCGACCGGCACGAGGAGCTGGTGGCCTATGGTATCGAGGGCGGTGTGGCTCAAGCCCAGCGCGCCTGGGACATTTCCGGCGGCAAAGGGCGCATCCACGCCAATATTCTGTGGGAGATGGGCGGGGCCGAGCGCGTCATTACCGGCATTCTGGAGCGCACCAAGGGCATTGTGAACGGCATTACCTGCGGCGCGGGCATGCCCTACCGGCTGGCGGAAATCGCCGCCCGCTTTAACGTGCATTATTACCCCATTGTCTCCTCAAGCCGCGCTTTTTCGGCCTTGTGGAAGCGTGCCTACTCCAAAGTGTCCGAGCTTCTGGGCGGCGTGGTTTACGAGGACCCGTGGCTGGCTGGCGGGCATAATGGCCTCTCCAATTCCGAGGACCCGAGCAAGCCAGAATCCCCGCTTCCCCGTTTGGTGGCGCTGCGCAAGGTGATGCGCGAATTCGGCCTGGGCGACACGCCCATCATCATGGCCGGTGGTGTGTGGGCGCTGGAAGAGTGGGAGGATTATATCGATAATCCCGATATCGGCCCCATCGCCTTCCAGTTCGGCACCCGCCCGCTGCTCACCAAGGAAAGCCCCATTCCGCAAAGCTGGAAAGAGCGGCTGCTCAAGCTCAAGCCGGGTGATGTATTCCTCAACCGCTTTTCGCCGACGGGTTTTTACTCATCAGCCGTGAATAACGACTTCATGAAGGAGTTGCGCGCCCGCTCTGACCGCCAGGTGGCCTATTCGCCCGAGCCGGTGGGCGAGCATGTGGTGGAATATGGCGTGGGCGCCCGGAAACGCTCCGTATACCTTACCGCGCCCGACCACGCGCGGGTGAAGGATTGGGAAGAGGCTGGGTTTACCGATGCGTTGCGCACCCCAGACTCCACACTGATTTTCGTGACGCCCGCAAAGGCCGAGGAAATTCATGAGGACCAGGTGGCCTGCATGGGCTGCCTCAGCCAGTGCCGCTTTTCCAACTGGAGCCAGGAAGGCCCGGATTACGATAACGGCAAGAAGGCTGATCCGCGCAGCTTCTGCATCCAGAAATCGCTGCAGGCCATTGCCCATGCCGCGCCGGAGGACGAGGCGGCGCTGGATAATAATCTGATGTTCGCCGGGCATAACGCGCACCGCTTTGCCACCGACCCCTTTTATTCAAACGGCTTCATCCCCACTGTAAAGGAATTGGTAGACCGGATTCTCACTGGCAAATAACGCGGAGGCGGGCATGAAGATTCTCGGTATTTCAGGCAGTTTGCGTAAGGCTTCTTGGAACACCGCCCTTCTTCATACCGCCGCTGAGCTGCTGCCTGGCCATAAATTCGTGGTTGCCGATATTG
This sequence comes from Pseudomonadota bacterium, assembly GCA_021807465.1. GTDB lineage: Bacteria > Pseudomonadota > Alphaproteobacteria > Acetobacterales > Acetobacteraceae > Acidocella. The sequence goes on from JAKBCX010000083.1 coordinate 6,018, forward strand.
GCGGCTTGCCGCTTGTCAACCAGGATTTGGAGCGGGATGGCAAGTTTCCGGCAGCGGTGGAGCGCTTCCGGGACCAGATTATCGAGGCGGATGCGCTGCTTTTCGCTACGCCGGAATATAATGCCTCCATCCCCGCGCCGTTGAAGAATGCCGTGGATTGGGCCTCGCGCCCGCCCAACGTGCTGGCGGGCAAACCCGCGGCCCTTTGCGGTGCCTCGCCCGGCGTACTGGGCACTTCCCGCGCCCAGTATCCGTTGCGCCAGACCCTGGGGGTTCTGTCGGTACAAATGCTCGGCCAGCCGGAGGTGTTCATTGGCGGCGCCGCACATAAATTTGCCGATGGCAAGTTGACCGATACGGTAACCCGCGAATTCTTCGGCAAAATGCTGGAAACATTTGTTGCGTTCTCGGCGCGGGTGCGGCTCGGCTGAAATGTCCTCCGGCCTAAAATCTTAAATTCGTAACGAATTTAGCGTCGTTATTGCCTTAAAGGGCAGTCCATGTTCTTGAACCTCTATAATCCTAAAAGCGCAAGCCGGAGGTTCCATGGCTAATACAGATTTCTATACCAGCCGTACCGCTGTTATCACTGGCGGAGGGCGCGGCTTTGGCAAGGCATTCGGCGTGGCGCTGGCTCAGGCAGGCGCGCACGCGGTGCTGGTGGATATTGATGGCGCGGTGGCCGAAGACGCAGCGGCGGAAATCTGCGCCTCCGGTTATGCCGCTACCGGCCTTGCTGGTGATGTAACTGATGAAGCGCGCATGGGCGCCATAATGACGCAAGCCGCGTCCATCCATGGCGGCATCGATATTCTCATTAACAACGCAGGCCTGCACAGCAACGAATATGGCCAGCCCATGTT
>JAKBCX010000084.1 GCA_021807465.1 Pseudomonadota bacterium
CCGCTATGCCGGAATGCTCGATGGACGAGAACCCGAAAAACCGCCGCGCATCGCGCCGCCGCATGAATGAGAAACCCGCCAGAAACAGCGAAGCCAGCCCCAGCACCAGCAAAAACGGCCCGGGCGCCATCGCCGCACCGCCCGCCGCCACATTCACCTGCAGCAAATGCCGGAACCGCAAAATGGCAATCAACGCCAGATTCAGCAGCGGGCCAGAAAGTGCCGCAGTCAGCGGCGCCGGGCCTTCCGCATAGGCATCGGGCAGCCAGCCATGCAGCGGCACCAAAGCCGCCTTGGTGCCGTACCCGAACAAAATAAACACAAACGCCAGAGTTAGCAGCGACCCATCCATCTTCGCCGCATGGGCCGAAAGTGCCGCAAAACTCATGGCCGGAAAACCCGGCCCCAAAGCAGGTTGCGCGGCCAGATAGACCAGCATGGTGCCAAACAGCGCCAAACCAATCCCCACACCGCCGAGGATAAAATATTTCCACGCCGCCTCCAGCGCCGAGGCCGTGCGCGGCAGGCTCACCGCCAGCGTGGCGGCAATGGTGGCACCTTCCACCGCCGCCCAAAGCAGCCCGATATTATCGGCATACAACCCCAGCAGCACAGCCCCCAGCACCACTTGGCACAGCGCATGGTAAAGCCGCCACAGCACGGGGCGCAGCCGCGCCTCTGCCTCGCGCACATACGCTACATTAGCCAGCGCGGTGGTCAACGCGATAAACCCGGTAAGCGCCCCAAACAGCAGCCCCAGCCCATCGGCATGAATCAGCCCATGCCCAGGTGCCGCAAACGCCGCGAGCGTGAGCAGAAACACCACAAAGCTCAGCCCCGCATTGGCAATAGCCCCCACGCGCGGCGTGCCCCACAACCCCAGCGCCATCGCGCCCGCAAACGGCAGGAAAATGGGCAGCAGAATCATCGCCCGCGCCTCTCAATCGCCTCTATGCCGGTCACATCCAGCGTGTCGAAATGCTCCCTGATGCGCAGCAGGAACACCCCCACCACCAGAAACGCCAGCAGCACCAGCAGCGCCACGGAAAACTCCGCCACAAACGGCATGCCCGGCATCCCGATCGCCGCCAGCACCAGCCCGTTCTCGGTAGAGAGAAACCCGATAATCTGCGCCAGCGCCGAACGCCTGCTCACCATCACCAGCAACCCCAGCAGCACTACTGAGAGCGCAATGGCCAGATCCTCACGCGTGAGCGAAACAGCGCGCATCGTGCTCGGCAGCACCACCAGCACCGCAATGCCAATCAGCCCAACACCCAAAATCAGAGACAGCGCCATCCCCATCGCGCTATCCACCGCGCGGCGCAGGTTAAAGCGCAGCACAATCTGGCGCAGCCCGTAAGGCAGCAGCAGCCCCTTCAGCGCCAGCGTGATAATACCGGTGAGATATAAATTAAGCTCATGCTGCGCCCAGCCTTGCCAGAAGGCGGCCGCCGCCAGCACGCAGGCCTGCATCTGGTACAGCGTAATCATTGCCGCCAGCCGCCGTTGCGAGAGCAGCAGAAACGCGCAAAGCAGCACAATGCCGCCCATGAGATGCGCGAGCGAAAACGTCAGGCTCATGAGCCGATCCTCGCCGCGACAAACAAAAACACGCTGGCCAGAAACCCAAGCAGCATCGCCGCCCCCAGAAATTCCGGCACACGGAACACGCGCATCTTGGCCGTGGACACCTCAAACAGCGGCAACACCACCGCCATCGCGCCAATCTTCAACACCCACAGCAGCAGCCCGCCAGGCCAGGAGAGCACATCCCCCGCCTGCCCCAGCCCAAAGGGGATGAAAATCGCGCCGATCAAATTCATCCACAGCAGCAGCCGCAGCATGGCGGCATATTCAAACAGCAGCAGAAACCGCCCGGAATATTCCAGCAGCATCGCCTCATGCACCATGGCCAGTTCCAGATGCCCGGACGGGTTATCGGTGGGAATCCGCCCCGTCTCCGTCAGCGCCACCGCCAGCAAAGCGGCCAGCGCAAAGCCAAGCGAAACGGAAATGCCGATATGCTGCGTGGCAAATGCCACGGCAATGCCATCCACCGTGGCCCCATGCGCCAACAGCACAAAACACAGCAGTGCCACCAGCAGCGCGGCCTCGGCGAAGATGGAAAACAAAACCTCGCGCCCCGCCCCCGCGCCGCCAAAGCCAAACCCCGTTTCCATGCCGCCCAGCATGGTGGCGGCACGGGCAATGGCAAACAGCCCGATCAGCGTAATAAAATCACCCAAAGGCGCCGTGAGCATACCCGTGCAGAACGAAGGCACCAGCAGCACCGCAACGGCCGTGGCCAAAAAACACGCCACCGGCCAAAGCGCGAATAATTCCGTCGCCGTCTCTGGCACCAGCGTGGATTTGCGCAACAATTTATACAGTTGAAAATAAGGCTGCCACACAGGCGCCCCGCGCCGCCCCAGCGCCCAGGCGCGGATTTTAGCCACCACGCCCGCCACCAAAGGTGCTGCGGCAAACACCAAGGCCGCATGCAGCAATGTGGCAATCAGGCCAAGGGCAAATCCCAGCATTAGCCGCCCTCCCCCAGCCCCAGTGCCAGCAGAAACACCACCAGGGCGCCAAACACAAAGGCCAGGCGCTCGCGTATGGTGGCGCGGCGTATGCGCTCGGCCACGCGCACAAAACGCCCATGCAACCGCAGCAGCGGCGCCACCAGCCATATTTCCGTGGGGTCCGCCATATCCCGCGCCAGCACGCCGCGCCCTATGGCCCGCGCCACAGGCTCGGCCAGGCCGGTGGCACTGGGCTGGGTGGCGGGGTCGCCAAAAGGCAGCCAGGGCGGCGGCGCGCCAAACCCGCCATTCCACCCCGCCACCTCACGCGTGCCCCGTACGCCCCAGCGCTGCAGCACAAACCCAAGCGCCGCGGCCGCCAAAAACGCCAGCAAAACCAGAGAAAGCGGCGCATAAGCCAAAGGCGGCAGCGCGGCCTGCGGCGCCAGCAGCAGGAAAACCGGCGTCATCGTGCCCAGCACCAGCCCTGGCAGCAGTGCCACGGGCAGCATCAGCACCGCCAGCCCCCCCATGGCCCAAAGCGTGGCGCCGCGAATATCGTCAGCCGCCGCCGCTTGCAGGCTGCGCGGCCGGCCCAAAAACCCCATGCCGAATAACCGCACCGCCGCCCCCAGCGCCAAGGCCGCGCCCAGCCCCAGAATGGCCAAAGCCGCGGTAAAAAACAGCCGCGCCAGAATCCCGCCCGTGGCGGCTGCGCCAATCACCGCATGCAGCAGCAAAAATTCCGGCGCGAAGCCCGGCCCCAGCGGCAGCGCCGCCATGCAAGCCGCGCCCAGCAGCATCAACCCGCCCAAACGCGGCATGCCGCGCACCAGCCCGCCCAGCCAGTTGAGCGATGCCGTGCCCACAGCGCGCTTCACCTCGCCCGCGCCCAGAAACAGCAGCGGCTTGAACAGCGCATGGGCCACCACGCATAACAAAGCTGCCTGCAACCCCAGCCCTTCCAGCGTTTCATCGCCCATCGCCTTGGCCCGCAGCGCCACACCTAGCCCCACCGCAATCAGCCCCACATGCTCAACAGTGGAACAAGCCAGCACGGTCTTCAGCTCCACCTCCAGCATGGCCCGCAACGCGCCAATAAGCACCGAGGCCAGCCCCGCCGCGATAAGCACCACCCCCCACCAGGGTTGCGCCGCCGGGGCTAGAATAATGAAGGCGTAACGGATGAGCACATAAAGCGCCACCTTCACCATGCCGCCGGACATAAGCGCGGAAACCCCGGCGGGCGGCGCCGGGTGCGCCTTGGGCAGCCAGGCATGCAGCGGCGCCAGCCCCGCCTTGGCCCCGGTGCCGAGCAGAATCAGCACGAATGCCACGGAGCTGGCCGGCAGAAACACCGCCGGAATCAAGCAGGCGCCGGAAAATATCGCCATGGTCACATAAAACGTGGCGGGCCGCTCATCGCCGCGCAACACCAGCAGCCACGAGGCCGCGCTCATCAGCTCAAACCCGAAGATGAGCGTGAACGCATCTCCCGCCAGCAGCGCCAGCGCCATGCCCAGCACAAATACCCAGAAGGTGACCGAGCCGCGCATGCCGGCCACCGCGCTGGCCACCACTTGAGGCAGCAAAATACCCAGAAACAGCCAAGAGAGCGCATCGGGCTGCAAATGCATCCCCTGCCCTGGCAAGCCCACCATCAGCGCCAAATGAGTATCCACGGGGGCAGGCTAGCACCCCGCCCCCGGAGTCGTCAGCCAACCGCGGAAAGATCAGTCTCGTATTCCACAACCGTGGCAATTTTGAAGGATGAGCGGTCGAACAAATTCTTCTCATCCTCCACGATGAAATCCGGCATCACCGCGCTGGTGAGGTATGCCAGAAGCCCGTTGAACGCCGCCTCATCCTTGCACCACAGCTCGGTAATCACATCAAACGCCATCTCCCCGCCCGGCCCGGTCTCGGGGTGGTTCTGCGGGGTGACGAAGCGGCGGATATAGCGCTGCAAATTGGTGCTGGACTTGGCCGCGAGCGGCGCATGGCGCGTCTCGTAATAGTCGATGAACGCCTCCATGCTCATGCCTGGCTTGCGCTTCATGAACAGCAGAATCTTATGAATTTTCTTATCATTCATGTCCCGTTTCCCTTGCTTTGCACTGCTTTGACCGGGCCAAGCCGCGCTTGTCCAGCCACAAAAACAAAGGGCCATTCCCATGCACGGGAATGGCCCTTGTGTAACCCGGGGGTCTACCCCCCTCAACCATGCCTTAGCCCAGCAGCCCGGCCACGGCCTCTTTCTCTTCCAGCAGCTCGTTCAGCGTGTGCTGAATGCGGCCCTTGGAGAACTCGTCCATGGCAATGCCTTCCACGCGCTTATACTTGCCGCCCTCGGTGGTCACGGGCACGCCGAACATCACATCCTCGGGGATGCCATAGGAGCCATCGGAGGGAATGCCCATCGAAACCCAGCGCCCGTTGGAGCCAAGCACCCAATCGCGCACATGGTCGATGGCGGCATTGGCGGCGGAAGCGGCGGAAGACAGCCCGCGCGCCTCGATAATGGCAGCGCCACGCTTGCCCACGGCGGAGAGGTAGGTGTCACGATACCAGGTCTCGTCGTTAATCACTTCCGGCATCGGCTTACCGTTGGCGGTGGCGTTGCGGTAATCGGCATACATGGTGGGGGAGTGGTTGCCCCACACGGCCACCTTCTCGATATCCTTCACCGCCACGCCGGACTTCTCGGCCAGCATGGAGACGGCGCGGTTATGGTCCAGGCGCAGCATCGCGGTAAAGTTCTCTTTCGGCAGGTCCGGGGCGGACTTCATGGCGATGTAAGCATTGGTATTGGCCGGGTTGCCCACAACCAGCACCTTCACGTCGCGCTTGGCAACGTCGTTCAGGGCCTTGCCCTGCACCTTGAATATCTCGGCATTGGCGGCCAGCAGGTCGCGGCGCTCCATGCCGGGGCCGCGCGGGCGCGAGCCGATGAGAATGGCGATGTCCACATCCTTGAACGCCACGCGCGGGTCATCGGTGGGCACAATGCCGGCCAGCAGCGGGAAGGCGCAGTCATTGAGTTCCATGATAACGCCGGCCAGCGCCTTCTGCGCCTGCGGCAGGTCCAGCAGGTTGAGGATGACCGGCTGGTCTTTCCCCAGAAGGTCGCCATTGGCGATACGGAAGAGGATGGCGTAGCCAATCTGGCCAGCCGCACCGGTTACGGCAACGCGCACGGGGGTCTTCATGTGTCAGTCTCCCTTGAGTGGACTGGCCTCCCTTAAGACTTCAGAACCACAGGTCAACCCCTGCTCACCCCACGATCAGCGAAATCGGCGCCGCGGCGTCACATGCCTCGAACGGCGTGCCCGCGATGGTGTCCCCATCGGCCTGGGCGGGTATCTGCCCGGCGCCTTCAAACCCCACATGCCGCGCGGCCAGCAGCCGCACGCCGGGGCAGCGCGGCAGCAGCCCCAGCGGCAGCGCCGCCCCCGCGCGCAGCGCCGGCAGCGTGCCCGGCTGCTCAAACAAAGCCACCTGAAACCCCGGCGCCTCGGGCCTGGCCTGCGGCGCCAGCATATACGGCCCGCCATAAAGCCGCCCCTTGCTCACCACCACGCTCGCTGCCTCATGCGGTACGCCATCTATGTTCACCCGCACACAGGGGAACCCGTAAGCCATACTCTCCCACAGCGACTGCCAGACATACGCCCCGCGCCCGATGGCACGCTTGAGCAGCGGCTGAATCCCCTGCACCACCGCCCCGTCAAACCCCAGCCCTAGCATCTGCACAAAAAGCTGCTCGCGCCCATTCACCCGCGCCAGCCCCGGCCAGAGCGGACGTGTGCGCTTATAAGCCAGCGCGCTGGCAATGCCGCGCGGGCTGGTGGAAAGCCCGTATTCCTTGGCCAGCACATTAGCCGTGCCCAGCGGAATCACCCCCATGGCGGTGTGCGAGCCAATTAGCCCGTTCGCTACCTCGGCAATGGTGCCATCACCACCCGCCGCCACCACCATCATCTCGCCCGAAGCCGCGCCCTCGCGCGCCAGCAGCGTTGCATGGCCGGCATGCTGCGTCTCGGCCACCTCCACCTTCACCCCATTCTCCACCAGCAGGTCCAGCACTTTCCACAGTGCCGCCGCGCGCCTGCGCCCTGCCACGGGGTTGAAAACAACCAGCATTCCGCGAATCTCCGCCCGCTACCTAACAAATTTCAGCAAAAGCACCCCAGCCATGACGCCGTGATGACATTTTAGTGGCAACAACATGACATTGTCATTTTGAGAAATCGCAGTCAACGTCATGGAAGTTTCACTGTTACAAGCACGAAACACGCGGCTATTGCGGGGGCCATGAACGCCATGACGCC
>JAKBCX010000085.1 GCA_021807465.1 Pseudomonadota bacterium
TGCATCCCCCGCCAGGGCAACCTGGCGGGTTTTGAATTTTAGAGGGACTTTCCATGACCTACCTCAGTGCTTCGGCTTATTCCAACATTCCCGCAGGTGAGCGTTTCCGCGCTTTGCTCAACCGCCGGGGCATCCTGCCCATCCCCGGCGCGCATAACGGCTTGGCCTCGCAGCAGGCAAAGCGGGCGGGCTTCGAGGCCTGCTACCTTTCCGGCGGCGCCATGTCCGCCTCCATGGGCCTGCCGGATCTCGGCATCATCACCGTGGACGATGTGGCCTGGTTCATCCGCCAGACTACCCGCGCCTCCGGCCTGCCGGTGCTGGTGGATGGCGATACGGGCTATGGCGAGGCGCTGAACGTGATGCACATGGTCCGCACGTTTGAAGATGCCGGTGCCGCCGCGCTGCATCTGGAAGACCAGATTCTGCCCAAGAAATGCGGGCATCTGAACGACAAGAAGCTGGCCAGCCCGCAGGATATGGCCGCCAAAGTGGCCGCCGCGCGCCATGCCCGCCGCCATATCTACATCATCGCCCGTACCGATGCCGCTGCCTCCGAGGGCATGGACGGCGCCGTTGCGCGCGCGAAACTCTATATGGAAGCCGGGGCCGACGCGATCTTCCCCGAGGCGCTGATTACCGAGGAAATGTTCCGCGAATTCGCCCGCCGCATGCCCGGCGTGCCGCTGCTGGCCAATATGACGGAATTTGGCAAGACCCCGTTCTTCACGCAGGAACAGTTCCAGGATTTCGGCTATAAAATGGTCATCTGGCCCGTTTCCTCGCTGCGCGTGGCCGCCAAGGCGCAGGAGAATTTGTACGCCGCCATCAAGAAGGACGGTGGCACGCATAGCAGCGTGGACCAGATGCTGACCCGCAAGGATTTGTACGCCACCATCGATTACGATGGCTTCGAGGCGCTGGACAGCACGATTGTGAAGACCATCGTACCGGAAGCGATACAGCAGTAACTGTAACCCTCTGCCACGAAAAAGGGCCGTTCCCGCACGTTGTTAAACGTGCAAGGAGCGGCCTCTTCTTTTGGCGGTTACTAGGGGTTATGCGTCTTAACGCTCGAACTGCAGTTCGAGCATCACGCCATGCGGGTCTTTCAGGAAAAGCTGTGTGACGCCCAGCCCGTTGAAGCTGTTGAATGGGATTTGCAACGCTTCAAGATGGGCGATCATCGCATCTGGGTCTGTGCAGCTCAGGGCCACGTGGTCGATGGGGCCGGTGGGGCCTGGCTCCGAATCGTACTGACGCAAATGGATGATTGGCTGCCCGTTAGCATCGAGCAGCCATTGCGATTGCTCGGGCTTGGTGGCCATGGGGCCGGGCTTTGCAAAGAGGCCCAGCACTTTCGTGTAAAACGCGGCCGAGGCCAGAACGTCCCGGCTGCGTATATTCACATGGTTGAGGCCTGTGACACTCATTTCGTTCCTCCCCGGCTGGGCCGGTGCTTTGCCCCTCCGTGCTAAAGTCCGAATTTGGCCCGGTCAACCTGCGGCTGGCCTATATCGCCCGCTGCAAAGCTGGCAATTTGCTTGCGGATGAAATCATCGGGCGAGGCCGCCCATTCCAGCAGCGTTGTGCGAACTTCTGGGTGAGTGGGAATCATGATCCGGCCTTCCTCCATGCCGTCCGCAAGGAGTGTAGCAACCTCTTCCTGACTTTTCAGCCAGAGATGCGAACCCGGGCCGCGCATCGGCACGTTCTCGGAGAAGGTTTTCATGCCGTGCGGCGATGTGGTCATTACCGGGCCAGGACAAAGGCAGCTTACCTTCACGCCTTTGGGAATGGCGTAAATGGCGAGGTTTTCCGACAAGGCGATAACCCCGGCCTTGGAGACGGCATAGGGAATACGGCTGGCGGCATAGGGGTACAAACCCGCGAACGAAGCGGTGTTGACAATATGCCCGCTGCCGCGCGCGAGCATTTTAGGTAAAAAAATCTCAAGGCTGCGCACCATGCCCATCAGGTTGCAGCCAATCATGCGCTCCCATTCGCTGAAGGGGAAATCCTCCGGGTTTCCACTGTGCAGAAGCCCCGCATTATTCATGACAATATCAGTTTCGCCAAAAGCCGCCTCGGCCCCGGCGGCGGCTTCACGCAGAGAGTCGCTGCTTGTCACATCGCAACGCAGGGCAACGGCCTGGCCACCCTCGGCCTGGATGAGCGCGGCGGCTTCCGTGGCGCCCTCGAAATCGAGATCGGCCACACCCACACGGGCGCCACGGCGGGCGAATTCGCGCGCGATGGCGCGGCCAATATTGCGGCCGCCACCGAATATAAGCGCATTATTGCCGGTAAAGATGCTCATGAGAAGATGGTCCCCGCTTAGCTGGTTATTTAGTATCCTTAATAGGATATTTATATATATTTTTTCAATATAAAGTTACCTCTTTTGACGAAATATGAGCTAATCGGCGGGAAATATTTGCCAAACTTCTTGCACCCACGCATCGTATGCGCTGCAGAAACATGAAAGGCGGGGATGGGCGTGGCGGCGCGACGATCGACAATAGACGCGGCAGCGGCACAGATGCGCGCAATCGTGCTAGCCGCGGAGCCGGACGCGCTACTGGGCAGCGAGGATGCGCTGCTCGCGCGGCTTGGCGTGTCGCGCAGCACGGTAAGGCAAATTGCACGGCTGCTGGAGCGCGAGGGGCTGCTGCGGGTAAAACGCGGCATCAATGGCGGATATTACGGCACGCGCCCCACCATTGCCACGGTGGAAACGGCGGTAAGCGCCTATCTGGAAACGCTGGGCATGGAGACGGAGGATCTGGCAACCGTGGCCTCGGTGCTATGGGTAGAGGTCATGCGCCGTGCCGCGCTGCAACCGCGCGAGCAGTCCGTGCCAGTGGTTGAAGCTCTGCGCCGCAAGCTGGAGCGGCTGAAACCGGCGGCGGCGTTTTCCGAAGTGACCAAGCTAGAGCAAGAATGCCAGCGCGCCGTGCTGGAGCTGGCGCAAAGCCCCTATATCGCGCTGATCTTCCAAATTAACGTGGCCTTCGCCGCGCGCCACTTTACCGCCCCCCCTGAACCAGACGATGCCGAAGAACACCGGGCTTTCCTGCAATCTTGGCGTCAGGCGAAGAAGATGGAGCTGAGCGCCATAGAGGATGGCGATGCCGGGCTGGCGGCGCTGGCGGCCCAGCATATGCGCAATTTATGGCACAGGCGGCTATGGAATGGCGCAGCCCCAGTAAAGCGTTAGCCGCGGCGCAGCGTGGCAACCATGCCTCCATCGGCGAGAATGTCGGTGCCAGAGATGAAAGAAGCATGGTCCGAGAGCAGGAAGGCGGCAATGTTGGCAATTTCCAGCATTGTGCATTCACGCTTAAGCGGCGTGGCGGCAAGCAGCTTATGTTTACTGGGAGAATTCTTGAATTCGAGCGCCCCCTGAGGCGTGGCAATAAGACCGGGCGAAAGAGAAACGATGCGTAAGCCACGCTCGCCCCAGGCGGCTGCTTGGTGTTGGCACATGCGGTTGAGCGCGGCCTTGGAGAGGGCATAAGCAGTTGCGGACGTTGCGCCTTCACCCAGCGATTCCTGCAGCCGTGGCAAAAACCCGCCCTCAAGGGGGGCTTGCAGCAAGGGCCAAAGCGTTTCCGCCACCGGACTCATGTGCGCGGCGGAAGATGAGATGAATAATGCGGCGCCGCCTGGTTCCATGACGGGAAGAAACGCCCGCGCCACCATGGCGGCACCAATGAGGTTGACGGCCATGATGGTATGAAAATCAGCCATCGCGGGGGAAAGCCCCACCACATTGGCCAGGGCGCGCGGCTTTCCCGCCACGGCGGCGAGGCGGGCAATATCCTCTGGTTTTGTAACATCGCAGCCCTGCCCGGTGGCGTCGTAGCCAGCAGCGCGGAGAGCGAGAAGCTGGCGGGTGAGGTGAGGCTCGTCGCGGTCGGCAATCAGCAGGCGGTAATCCTGCCCCAGCCGGCGCGCCACCGCCATTCCCAGGCCGCCAGCGCCAACAACCACCGCCAACGGCAAATCGGGCCGCGCGCTGCTGCCAATTTCATAGGCCATCTCACCCCTCCTTAAACAGGATACTATTTTTAAGGTTTTTGATATTTTTTACAAGAAAAATAGCTAATCAGGCCACTTCATGAAACCATCAAACGCGGCAAACTTGCTGGGCGGAAACAGCATCAAGCCCTCCCCGGCCCGGATTTTATCCGTTATATAAAGGCCATGCCCGGCACCGATATTGCCGCCCAGCTTACGGCGGCGGAAGCACTTTGCGCCAGGAATGGCACGCAACTCACCGCCCTGCGCCGCGAAGTGCTGGATTTGATCCTGCGCGCCCCAGCACCGGTTACGGCGTATCAACTGCTCGACCAGCTTAAATCCACCCGTAAATCGGCCGTGCCGCCCACCATCTACCGGGCGCTGGATTTTCTCATCGAAAACCGGCTGGTGCACCGGATTGAGCGGCTGAACGCCTTTGTGCCTTGCGCCGAGGCCGACCACGAACATGCCGACGCGCAATTCCTCATCTGCCGCCAATGCGGCGCGGTAGCAGAGATTGAGGACCATGGCGTGTCCGCCGCGCTTGCCGCGGCGGCGGCGGCGCACGGTTTTACGCCGGGCCGGGCCATCGTGGAACTGGACGGGCTGTGCGCCACATGCGCGCCGCCAGAAAAAGCAACGCTGCAAGCACACCGGTAAAAAACCCAACCGGCCAGCCTGTGGCAACCGAAAGGGCCAGCGCGCTCCAGATAAGCGCCAGGGCCAGCATGGCCGAGAGTAACAGCCCAGCGCGGGGGCTTGCCGCCAGCGTGCAGGCAGCGCCGGCCGGGCCAGTCATAAGGCTGAACACCAGCAGCGCGCCTGTAACAGGCAAAGCGAAAGATGCGGCCAGAGCGAGGAGGATGAGGAACAGCACATCCCCCCTGGCCCCGCCCGCAACAAAATCAGGGGAGAGGGCGCCTAGCAGAAGCGGGCGGAAGAACAGCAGCAGCGCCAGCGGCACCAGCACGGCAAGTACCAGGGCGGGCGGAATATCAGCCGGGCCGCTGGCGAAAACCTGGCCGAACAGCAGCCCATAAACGGCATTTGCGTAGCGGCCCGAGAGGCTGAGGAACAAGGCGCCAAGCCCGAGCAAAGCAACGAGGGTCAGCGCCGTTGCGGCATCTCGCCGCTGGCCGCGCTTTAGCCAGAGCAGCAGCGCCGCACCCAGCAAAGCGGCCACCAGCAGCCCGGCCCATTGCGCCACGCCAAACAGGGTTGCGGCAGCAGCACCGGGGAAGGCCGCCATGGGCAGCGCATGGGCGGCGAAACTCTCGCGCCGCAGCACCACGAAAAACCCGGTGAAACCAGCAGCGAATGCCACCAGAGAGGCAACGATCCAGCCGCTCAGCAAATAGGGGGCGAACATGCTAGCCCCTCCGCCAAGCTACAGCGGCATAAGTGAGCAGCACGCACGCCGTGATGAAGAAGCTCACGGGCCAGACGCGTCCGGGCGTCCAGCTATAAGAGGCATAGGCCAGCGCCACCCCGCCCCAGGCGCAGACCATGCCCAGCACAGCCGCCAGCGCCATGGCGGCGGCGGGGCGGCGTGTAAGGCGCAGTGCCGTGGCGGCGGGGCCGATGAGCAAGGCGGTGGAAAGGATTGCTCCCACACTCATGGCGGAAAGCGTGACGGATAAAGCCAGCATGACCAGGAACAAAAAGCCCAGCAGCCTTACCTTAGCGCCGCGCAAAGCCGCCAGCTCCTCGCTCAGCGAGGCCAGCAGCAAAGGGCGGTAAAGGCAGGCGATAAACAACAGCCCGGCCAGCGCGCCACCCAGTGCCCAGCCCCCTGCCCCTGGCGGCGCGGCAAAAAGCGAGCCGAACATGATGGTAACCGCCGCCCCGGCCACGCCGCGCTGGCTTACGGCGAAATGCAGCAGCAAGGCCGTGCAGCCCAGCCCGGCACCCAGCATTATGCCGGCCGCAAGGTCGCTATCGGCCCGGCGCCGCTGGCCAAGGCCCAGGCTGCCAAGCAGGCCCAAGCCGAAAAACCCCGCCATGGGGCTGATGCCCAGAAGCACGGCAAGCGCGCCGCCGGAGGAGCTGATGTCAGCCAGCGCATGGCCCGCGAAGGATTGGCCTCGCAACACGGTGAACACGCCGATTACGCCGGAAAGCGCCGCCGCCGCGCCGCCGATGAGCAGCGCATTCTGCACCACGGCGCTGGCGAAAAACCCGTCCAGCATCAGGGGATTGCCGCTACGTGCTCGGCATCGCGGGCATGTGCCCCGCGCTCGCCCGCCACCACGATAATACGCCCATGCACGCGGATAACATCGATATGGTAGCCGTAGAGTTCAGAGAGTACCTCGGTCCGCACCACCTCGGCCACAGCCCCGCTCGCGGCGCGGCCATTGGCCAGATACACCACATGGTCCATGGCGCCGAGCAGCGGGTTCATGTCATGCGCCGAGACCAGTATGGTGACACCCTGCCGCGCCAGCCCGCGCAAAAGCGCGGCAATTTCCGCCGCCGCGCGCAAATCGAGATTGGCAAGCGGCTCGTCGAGCAGCAACAGGCGCGGATTGCCGGCGAGCGCATGGGCTATAAGTACACGGGCGAATTGCCCGCCTGAAAGCTCGCCCACGCGCTGATTGGCAAAAGCCTGCGCGCCAGTGGCGGCAAGCAGCTCTTCCACGCGCTGGCGGCGTTTGGCCGATGGCAGCGGAAAAAAGAAGCGCGGCCCGCCAAGGCCCAGCTCCACCAGGTCACGCGCGCGCACTGGCATATCTGCGGCAATTTGCAGTTTTTGCGGCACATAGCCAACCGTCTCCGGCCGTTCCACGCGCCCCGCCTGCTGGT
>JAKBCX010000086.1 GCA_021807465.1 Pseudomonadota bacterium
CAGGGCGGCGGCGCTCTCCGCATGCGCGCCTTGTTTGGCGGGGGAGAGCGAGTCGAACAAAATCCTGCAATGCGGCCCGGCGGTGAATACCAAGTCGGCGTAGCGTTCCACCTCCGCGCGCAGGCTGGCATGTTCCGCCGCCGCGTGCTCACCCAGCTCCAGCATATCGCCCAGCACCGCCACATGGCGGCCGGGCTGCAGTCCCAGCACCGAGAGCGCGGCAATCATCGAGGCGCGGGAAGCATTATAACTTTCATCCAGCAAATTTACCGCCGCGCCGCTTGGCAGCTTAACCACGCGCCGCGCCCCGCGCCCCGCATAGGGCGCAAAGCCGTTCAGCGCGGCGGCGGCCTGGCGCACATCCAGCCCCAAAGCGGCCGCGGCACTCAGCACGGCCAGCGCGTTATTGGCCATGTGCCCCCCTGGCGCCGCCAAGCTGAAGCTCACCTCCACCCCCGCCACCAGCGCTGTAATATCCGCGCCCTCGGCCCAGTCGTTACGGCACAGAATTTGTCCGCGCCCGAACACCACTTGCTGCCGCTCCGCCGACACTGCCGCCCGCAGAATGGGCAAAAACGCCGTATCTTCTGGCATCACCGCCGTGCCGCCAAGCTCCAGCGCGCCGTAAATCGAGGCTTTTTCCACCGCAATCGCTTCTTCCGAACCCATAAGCCCCAGATGCGCACGGTCCACACAGGTGATGATGGCCACATGCGGGCGCACCAGTGCTGCCAACGGCGCAATCTCGCCCGGGTGGTTCATGCCAATCTCGAACACGCCAAACGCGGCATCGCGCGGCATACGCGCCAGCGTGAGCGGCACGCCGATATGGTTGTTGAAACTCGCCTCCGCCGCATGTACCGGGCCAAAGGCCGAAAGCATCCGCCGCAGCATCTCCTTGGCCGTGGTTTTGCCCACGCTGCCGGTAACCGCCACAATCTTGGCGCCCGCGCGTGCCCGCGCCGCCTCCCCCAGCCGTGCCAAAGCCTGCAACGTATCAGGCACCAGAATCGCATTGCCTTCGATGGAACGGGCTACCAACGCCGCCGCGGCGCCCTTGGCGAATGCCGCCTGCACAAACTCATGCCCATCACGCTCCCCCTGCAGCGCCACGAACAAATCGCCCGGCTGCAAGCTGCGCGTATCAATCGAGATACCCGAAATATCCCAGGCTCTCGCCACATTCAGCGCCGCCGCCAATTCGTCCGCGCGCCACAAAATACTCATGCGGCGCCCCCCAGCTCGCGAATCACCGAGGCATCGTCGAACGGAATCACCTCCGCGCCGATAATCTGCCCCTGCTCATGCCCCTTACCCGCTACCACCAGCACATCGCCCGGCCCCAGGCCTGAAAGCCCCGCCGCAATAGCGGCCCGGCGGTCGCCAATTTCAACCGCGCCCGGGCACGCGGCCATAATCGCCTTGCGGATCAGGGCTGGGTTCTCGCTGCGCGGATTATCATCGGTCACGATACAAACATCCGCGCCTTGTGCCGCCGCCGCGCCCATCAGCGGGCGCTTGCCAGCATCGCGGTCGCCCCCAGCACCGAACACAATATGCAGCCGCCCCGTGGCATGCGGGCGCAAAGCGGCCAGCACGCGGGCAATGGCATCGGGCGTGTGCGCATAATCAACATAAGCCGCCGCGCCATTGGGCAGAACCAAAGCCCGTTCCAGCCGCCCGCGCACCCCGCGCAAATGCGGCAGATGCGAGAAAACATCGGCCACGCCACAGGCTTCCGCGAGGCTTGCCGCCAGCATGGCGTTATCAGCCTGGAAGCGCCCGGGCAGGTGCAGTTCCACAGCCCGCCCGCCACTCATCACAAGCTGCCCATCCGGGCGCGGCTCCACCCGCTCCACCGTCACGGGCGCGAAATCCAGCTTCTGCATCGTTGCAATCGCGTGCAGCCGGATCAGCAGAGAAGGCGCAATATCCGCCATCACCCGCATTGCGCCGCCGCGCTGCATAAGCCGCGCGAACAGGCCCATTTTGGCCTCGGCATAGGCCTCCATACTGCCATGATAGTCCAAATGGTCGCGCGTAAGGTTGGTGAACCCGGCAGCGGCAAAACGCAGCCCATCCAGCCTGTGCTGCACCAGCCCATGGCTGGAGGCTTCCATGGCCACGTCATTCACCCCTTCACGGGCCAGCTCCGCCAAAGTCTGCGCCAAAGTCACAGGGTCCGGTGTGGTCAGGCTTTCCGTCACCTTCCGTCCCGGCGCCACAACGCCCAGCGTGCCGATGGAACCGGCCATGCGCCCGTCAAGCGTGAAAATCTGGCGCAGAAAATCGACCGTGCTGGTTTTGCCGTTAGTGCCTGTAACCGCCACCAGCCGCTCGGGCATTTTGCCCGCCCATTCCACAGCCAGCTCGGCCAGCCGCGCGCGCGGCTCCTCAGCCAGAATCAAGCGGCGGGGCGGCACGCCGGGTGGCCATTCCGTGCCTTCCGGCGCCAGCACGGCCAGCGCGCCTTTCTCCACCGCCTGGGCGATAAAGGCCCGGCCATCGGCCTTAACCCCAGGCAGGGCGGCAAACAAAAAACCAGGCCGCACCGCGCGGCTATCCGCCGTTATGCCGGTAATTCCCTGCATATCAGGAGATCCCATCACCTATCTCCCGCGACGTCATATGGCTGCCCAGCATGGGCGAGACCGGCGCCATCACCTTCTCGCGCCGGGAACCATGCGCTGCCGCAGGCTCGGCGGCGGCGCTGGCGCCAGCGGGTGGCTGCAGCCCCACCGCTACGTTGGGCGGCGGCTTTTGGCCCATCAGCATATACGCAAAACCATTAGCCCCTGGCGGCAGCGGGTGCCCCGGCCCCAACCCAACCTGCCCCGGCGGCGTGGTGGGATTAAGCGGCACGGTGAGCTGTTTTTCCAGTTGCGCCAGCTGGTCGCCGCTCACCGGCATAATGCCCAGCATCGGCCCGATACGCGCGATAATCCGCCCCACACTTGGCGCCGCGATAAACCCGCCCGTGGTGAAGCCATAGGTCGTGGCATCGGGTTTTGGCTGCAACACCAGCATATACACCACGTATTGCGGGTCGTTCATCGGGAATACGGCAAGGAATGACGCATTATTGGTGTGCTTCAAATACCTGCCATCCGGCCCCACCACCTGCGCCGTGCCTGTTTTGCCGCCCACGATGTAGCCCGGCACGGCGGCATTCTTGCCCGTGCCGAACAGCACCACGTTCGTCATCATCTTGCACATAATCTCGCTTGTGCTGGCCTGCATGATGCGCACACCCTGCGGCTGCGGCCCATTAGGGTTCACCGCCAGCAAAGTCGGCTGGTAGCGTATGCCGCCATTCACAATCGGCAGCACGGCGGTAACAAGCTGCAGCGGCGAAAGCGCGATACCCGCGCCAAACGACACGGTCATGGTCGTCGCCAGCCCCCATGTGTTCAGCGGGTGGAATTGCGGCGTGGGCGGGCCGGGCAGTTGAATATTCAGGGGCTGGAAAAATTGCTGCTTCTTATACCATTCCTGTTCAATTTTTGGCCCCAGAATGGTGGCAATACGCGATGCCCCGATATTAGAGGAGACATTGAGGATTTCCGGCATTGCCATCCACGTATGCGCCGGCTCGAAATCGGTGATCTGGAAATGGCCGACCCTCAGCGGGTGGGTGGTATCGAAATAATCCCACCAATGCACCAAGCCACTATCAAGCGCCATGGACAAGGTTTGCAGTTTGAACACCGAACCAGGCTCGTATGTGCCATTCACGCACCGGTCGAATTGGGCATCATGCGTGGCCGCGCCGTAATCATTCACATCGTAATCGGGCGCGCTCGCCATGGCGAGAATCTCACCCGTATGCGCATCCATTACAACAGCACAGCCGCCCGGCGACTGGAACTCCTTCACAGCCGCGGCCAGCTCGCTTTGCACGATGCTCTGAATTCCAGCATCGATGGACAATACAAGCGGCGCCGGGTCGGTGGTCAGGCGCTTGTTAAAATACTCCTCAACCCCCGCCACGCCAGATGAATCCACCCGCACCCCACCCAGAATATGGGCGGCGAGATTGCCATCGGGGTAATGCCGCTTCTCATTATTCTCGAAGTAAATGCCGGGAATACCAAGCGAGTTGACGGCCAGCTCCTCCTGCGGGGTGAGCTTGCGGTCCAAATAGACGAATTCCTTGCGCTTATCCGGCGGCACGCCAGCCCCAAGCCTGGCTGCTGTCAGCGCCACATTTACCCCAGGCATGGCATTGGCCAGAAGCTGCGCGGCCGCCTGCGGATCTGGCACTTGCTGCGGATCGGCGTAAAGCGAGGCGCCAGGCAATGAGACAGCAAGGATGGTGCCATTGCGGTCAGTAATATCGGCCCGGCTGGGCGGCGGCGGGGTTACGCTCAGCGTGGGCTGCATCGCCGCAATCTGCGCGGCGGAGGGCAGCTTGGGGTCAACCACCGTGGACCAGGTAAGTTTAAGCCCCAGCACAAAATAGGCGCCCACAAACAAGCAGGCCGCTACAAGAATACGCTTGCGCGCCTTGTCCAAAGCCCGGCGCTGGTCCAGCTCCGGGCTTGTCACGCGCACATGCTCCATTAACGGCGTGGCCCCGCCACGAGACGGCGCGCCACGCCGCCGCTGTGGCGGTTTGTCGTCCGGCTTCAGTGTCAATGTCACTGACCGCTGCCCTGCGCCATGCCCAGCAGCGAACCGCCATTATCAACCGGCACAGGCGCGGACGGCGGGGGCGGCGCTATGGCGCGCACCGGCACAAGCTGCGCCCCCATGGGCGCGGCATGCTCGTGCACGGGAGCCGATGCGTCAGCTAGATATATAGAGGAACCGCCCTCGCGGCGCGGCGCAACAACACGATGCTCCGGTACCTCGCGGGCCACATGCTCCGGCGGCTGGACGGCAGGCGCAATTTCAGACGATGACACGGCGGCCAGGCGCTCAGGCGCCGCAGGCTTGGCCGCAGCCCGGGCCGCTGCGGTGCGTACCGGCTTGGCCACGGCAGCAGGCGCGGCGGCAGCCATATGCACCGGCGCGGGCGCTGCCTTGGTAGCAGGCACCGCTGGCGCAACAGCCGTTGCCACGGCCTGGGCAGGCGGACTAACAGGCGCGCTGGCAGCAAGCTGCGGCATAACCGGCACAGGGTCTTCAGGGTTAGCGCCTGGCGGCTTCGCGCCCGGCGGCGGCAAGGCGCCACCCAGCGATGCCAGGGTGACTAGCTGGTCCGGCTTCATGGGCTGCAACCCTGTAAACTGCGCGGCCAGAGCAGCCAGGCGCGACGGGTCGGCCTCCAGCGCCCATTGCGCCTGCAGCACACGGATGCTCTGCTCATCCTGCTGCGTCTGGTCGTTAATGTCCGAAATCTGCGCGTTGAGAACATGGCTGTGGTGCTTGACCACAAACATAGCCGCGCCGGACACCACGAAGGCGAGACCCGCAAGGATTGTGAAGGGGCGTACGATCATGCGGCCCTCCTTTCCATGGCACGCAGCTTGGCGCTACGGGCACGCGGGTTGGCGCGCATTTCATCTTCACCCGGCCCCATTGGCGATTTTGTAAGAAGCTGAAATTGCGCCTGCACCGGCCGGGCCAGCCCCGCCGGGTCGTGCCGCGAGGCACCCGGCCCCTTGCCGCAGGCAGATGCAAAGAAATTCTTGACGATCCGGTCTTCCAGCGAATGAAAGCTAACCACCACCAGCCGCCCGCCCGGCGCCAGCAGCGCGGCGGACTGCTCCAGCGCCGCCGCGACATCGGACAGCTCCTCGTTCACCGCGATGCGCAGCGCCTGGAAACTTCTGGTTGCCGGGTCGATGCCCGATTTATCCGGTCTCACAACACTCCGTATCACGCCGGCCAGATCCGACGTCGTCTCGAATTTCTGCGCCTTGCGCCGCGCCACGATTGCCTTGGCAATTTTCCGCGCGGCCTTCTCCTCGCCATATTCGTACAAAATATCGGCAAGTTCGGATTCGGGGCAAAGATTAACAATCTGCGCCGCATCCTTCACGCTGCTGCCCATTTGCATGCTCAAAGGCCCATCCTGGCGAAAGGAGAAGCCGCGCGCAGGGTCGTCGATCTGATACGAAGAAACACCGAGATCGAACACAGCCCCATCGAGCGCGACAACACCCAACGGGGCCAGCATCTCGGCAAGGGCGCTAATCCTGCCTTCACAAATCTCAAACCGGCCAGGGTAGCCCAGGGCAAATTCCCGCGCCCGCGCCACCGCCGCCGGGTCGCGGTCCACCGCAACCACACGGCAAGCAGCCGATTCGAGAATCGCGCGGGAATAGCCGCCACCGCCAAACGTACCGTCGAGATACACCCCGCCATCGCGCGGCCTCAGCATGGCAACCGCCTCATCGCGCAGCACGGAAATATGTGAAAAATTGCTCATGCGCCCGGCGCCCCAAATGTGAGCTTCGGCGCAAGCGCGCGCGTCGCGGCCAGAAACACCTTGGCCGCTTCCGGCGCCCAGATATGAAAATGCGAGCCGCGGCCTAAAAAACACACTACCTCGCTCAACCCCGCCTCGGCCGCCAAATGGTCCGGGATCATAATCCGCCCCTGCCCGTCCAGCTCCAGCTCCACCGCATCCGAATAGATCTTGGTCGCCCAGCCCTGCCGTTCCGGGTCAGTCTCGGCCATGGCGGCCAACTCCTGCTCGTATTTCGCATAGCTCGGCATCGGCCAGCCTTCCACGCAGCCGGCAATCAGCGAGGGGC
>JAKBCX010000087.1:0-2010 GCA_021807465.1 Pseudomonadota bacterium
TTTTCCCGCTATCGCCCAGGGCGGCGGGTGAGAACAGCCCGGCAATGGCAATCTGTTCCAAATAGGGCAGGGGCAGCAGGTTGGTCAGCGCCTCGAGCCTATGCACGGTCTGGCCAATCCACGCCGTTTCCGCGCTCAAATTCTCGCCTTGCAGCAGCAGCACGCCGCTGCTCAGCTTCGCCTCGCCCATGGCGCGTTCCAGCAAAAATGCCTCCAGCGCGTCATCATCCTTCAAGTAGCGCTGGTCATTCCCGCGCTTGGCGCGGTACAGCGGCGGCTGCGCGATATACAAATACCCATGCTCGATGAGCTGTGGCATCTGCCGGTAGAAAAACGTCAGCAGCAGCGTGCGGATATGCGAGCCATCCACATCGGCGTCCGTCATGATAACAATGCGGTGGTAGCGCAGCTTGCCCGCGTCAAACCCGCCCTGGTCGGCATCGCCACGCCCAATTCCTGCGCCCAAGGCCGTAATAAGCGTGCCGATTTCCGCCGAACCGAGCATTTTATCAAACCGTGCCCGTTCCACATTCAAAATCTTGCCCTTCAGCGGCAAAATCGCCTGGAATTTGCGGTCACGCCCCTGCTTTGCAGAGCCACCGGCGCTATCGCCCTCCACCAGGAACAGCTCGGACTTCGCGGGGTCGCGCTCCTGGCAATCCGCCAGCTTGCCGGGCAGCGAGGATATATCCAGCACCCCCTTGCGCCGTGTCAGCTCACGCGCCTTGCGCGCGGCTTCACGCGCGGCGGCGGCATCCATCACCTTCTGCACAATGTTCTTGGCTTCCTTCGGGTGCGTCTCAAACCAATGGCTCAGCGCATCGGCCACCGCCGCCTGCACCACCGGCTGCACCTCGGAGGAAATCAATTTATCCTTTGTCTGCGAAGAGAATTTCGGATCGGGCACCTTCACCGAGAGCACGGCGGTCAGCCCCTCGCGCATATCCTCGCCCGAGATTTCCGTGCTTTCCTTCTTGCCCATCCCGGCGGCATATTTGCTCACCACGCGCGTCAGCGCCGCGCGGAACCCGGCCAGATGCGTGCCGCCATCGCGCTGGGTGATGTTGTTGGTGAAGCACAACATCGTCTCATGATAAGAATCATTCCACGAGAGCGCGAATTCCACCTTGATGCCCGATTCCTTGGCCTCGCTCATCGCCATAATCGGCGTGCTCAGCACAGGCTGCTTGGCGCGGTCCAGCCAGGCGCAGAATTCCATCACGCCGCCATCGTAATGGAACAGCGCCTCCTGGAACGGCTCATGCCGCTCGTCACGCAGATGAATGGCAAGGCCGGAGTTCAAAAAGGCCAGCTCGCGCAGCCGCCGCTCGAACACCGCGTAATCGAATTCCGTATGCGTGAACGTCGCGGCGGAGGGCTTGAACGTCACCTCTGTCCCGTTCGGATGGTCCGAAGGCCCCACCAGCTTCAGCGGCGCCACGGTCTCGCCATGCTCAAACCGGATGAAATGCTCCGCGCCATTACGCCATATCCGCACTTCCATCCATTCTGATAGCGCATTGACAACGGCCGCGCCCACGCCGTGCAGACCGCCGGAAACCTTGTAGCTGTTCTGGTTGAACTTGCCGCCCGCATGCAGCTTGGTCAGCACCACCTCGGCGGCGGAAACCCCTTCCTCGGGGTGAATATCAGTGGGGATGCCGCGCCCATTATCGCGGATGGTCATCGAGCCATCGCCGTTCAGCACCGCCTCAACCCGGTCCGCGAACCCGGCCTGCGCCTCGTCCACCGCATTGTCGATAATCTCGAATCCCATATGGTGCAGGCCCGAGCCATCGTCAGTATCGCCAATATACATACCGGGGCGTTTGCGGACGGCATCCAGCCCCTTCAGCACACTAATCGAGGCAGCATCATAAGCCTCGTCTTGCGGGGCGGCGGGATTGGGCGGCGTCGCGTCGGACATCGGCAGTGCAGGCTCCAGATTCGTACAATAGAGCCTGATTTATAGCCGCAAACCCCGCAAACACCTATAGCCAGCTATGGTTT
>JAKBCX010000087.1:2110-6698 GCA_021807465.1 Pseudomonadota bacterium
TAGCCAGCTATGGTTTCCTACCCCGCGCCCATGGTTTGGGTGGTAATGCCCAGCGCCGCGCACAGCGTGGCAATGCCGTTGCGGAAAGGCCCGCGCAAAGCGGCGGCCTGGTTGCCAAGCTGGCTGGCGCGCGGCACCACACGGGGCAGGGCGGGTATAACCGCGTCAAACCGTAGCCCCATGCTCTGCTCCATATAATTCTGCGCCAGCCCGCCGGGCGCCCCGGCATGGTTCAGCACCAGCAAAGCGCGCGGGCTTTGGGCAGAGCCGCCTGGCAGCCCCATCAGCCGCTCCAAATTGCGGATCGAGATCATGCTCGGGTCCATTACGATCACCCGCTGCTGCGCGTTGAACAGCAGTTCGCGTCCCAGCGGTTCCAGCCGCGCCCCGGCATCGGCCACCACGTAATTATAGCGTCCGCGCAGGGCAGTCAGCAGGTTGGCCGCTCCGCCGGGGCTGAACTCTATTTTCTTATCAAGCGCTTCCAGCCCGGCTAGCACATCCAGCCTGTTGCCCACATCGGTAATCGAGCGTTCGATCAGCAACTGGTCCACCCGTTCCGGCATTTGCAGTGCGGCGGTCAGCCCGGTTGCGGCGCGCACGTCCAAATTCAGCGCCTGGGTGCCGGTGCTCAGCTCGCCATCCAGCAGCAGCGTGTGCCGGTGCATCTCGTTGGCCAGATACCAGGCCAGATTTGTGGCGATGGTGCTGGTACCAACCCCGCCCCGTGTGCCCGCTATAGCCATGGCACGCCCGCCGCGCAGTTTCGCCTTCTCCCCGGCCATATTGGCGATAACCGGCAGAAAATTCTGCTCTACCTCCGCGCGGGTCAGCGGTTTGGGCAGATAATCCTTAATCCCCAGCCCCTTGGTGAGGGTGCGGTAGAAGTTCAGCCCATGCTGGTCCCCGATGGTGAGCACCGTGGTGCCTTGTTCCACCACCTCGGCCAGGGCCATCAGCGCGTTCATCGGCTGGTCCGCGCCGGTTAAATCCACCAGCACAATCTCCGGCGTGGTCATGGCCGAGAGTATGGCCAGCGCGTTCCGGTACTCCACCACATGCACCTGGTTGCTGTTGGGCAAATACCCCATCAGCCCCTCGCGCAGTACGCGGGCGCTCGCCTCATCACTCACAAACCCAATAAATTTGTCCCGCTTCACCAAGGCGGGTACCGAGGCCGCCGGGCGCAACAGGCTAAGGTTGCGGGATGCCGGCACTGGGCTTGTCTGCTTCCCGGCGGGCAAGGAGAGTGTCGGGGCGCTGTCCTGCATTGGGTGTCCTTTGTGAGGAAAATCAACGCCGGACTCTTTCCTGGCGCCCCAATTTCATCCCAAAAAGGTTGACGCCCCCTTAGCGCTTAGCCCCCGCAAGGCAGATATTTCAGCCCCCTTCTTTCCCCCTGGCCCATCCTGGCCTATCAGCGCCGCTCATTCGATTCTTTGGGATTTTCATGGCTAGGCAGAAAAAAGGCCGCAAACTGGACGGCTGGATTATTTTGGACAAACCGCAAGGCATCACCAGCACCCAGGCGGTGAACAAGGTGAAACGCGCGCTCGACGCGCAAAAAGCCGGCCATGGCGGCACTTTGGACCCGCTGGCCACCGGCATTCTGCCCATCGCCTTGGGGGCGGCCACCAAAACCGTGCCTTACGTTATGGACAGCACCAAAATCTATCATTTCACCATCCGTTTCGGCGAGGCGCGCGATACCGATGACGCCGAGGGCGCCATAACCGCCACATCCGATGCCCGCCCCACCGATGACGAAATCCGCGCCGCCCTGCCGCAATTCCGCGGCAACATCATGCAAATCCCCCCCGCCTTCTCGGCCATCAAGGTAGAGGGCGAGCGCGCCTACGACCTGGCCCGCGACGGCCGCCCGCCCGAGCTGCCGCCACGCCCGGCCCAGGTGGACCGGTTCGAGCTCATCGGCCGGCCCGATGCCGATCATGCCGAATTCGAGGTCCAGTCCGGCAAGGGCGTGTATATGCGCTCCCTGGCCCGCGACCTTGCCCGCGCCTGCGGCACGGTGGGGCATATTTGCGTGCTGCGCCGCCTGCGCGTGGGGCCGTTCCTGGAAAACATGGCCGTACCCCTGGACATTTTCCTCGACCCGGCGCATACGCCCGCAACTCTCGCTGAAACTTTGCGACCGCTCTCGACCGCGCTGGACGACATCCCGGCCCTGGCCCTGAACGCCGCCGAGTTCCACGCCCTCTCACAAGGCCAGGCCATCAGTCTGGTCGATTTGATGGGGCGGATTCCGGAGGCCGCCAACCCCGATAACGGGCTGGTCCGCATTACGGCAGCAGGGCGCGTTGCGGCCCTGGCCCGCCTTTCTGAAGGCTGGCTGAAGCCGGAGCGCTTGTTTTAACTCTGTTTTATAAGGAAAACCCGATGTCGATCACGCCAGAGCGCCGCACCGCGCTCATCGCCGAATACGCCACCGCCGCCAACGACACTGGCAGCCCCGAAGTGCAGGTCGCCCTGCTCTCCGAGCGCATATCTAACCTTACCGAGCACCTGAAGACCCACGCCAAGGACTACCACTCCCGCCGTGGCCTGCTCGTGCTGGTCGGCCAGCGCCGCTCGCTGCTGGACTACCTGAAGCGCAAAAACGTCAAGCGCTACCAGGACCTCATCGGCCGCCTGAACCTGCGCCGCTGATGTAAACGGGGCCTTCAGGTGCCGTCTGACTGATGACAAACCCCGTCACAACTTGGCGGGGTTTTGTTTTGCGCCATGCAGTGTCACGCGGTACCGTCTGGATTTGCACCCCCGAGGATGCGAAACGATACCGGCCTGCCGCGGGAGAATAGAGTATGGGCCACGAGCATCAGCATGAGGCGCACAGCCACAAACACCACGCGCATAATGGCCAGGACCATGGCCATGGCGGGCATGGCCACCAGCATGCGCCTTCCTCTTTCGGCAAGGCCTTTGCCATTGGCACGGTCCTGAATAGCGCATTCGTGGCGGCGCAAATCGTGTTCGGCATCATGGCGCACTCAATGGCCCTGCTTGCCGATGCCGTGCATAATTTTGGCGATGTGCTCGGCCTGCTCATGGCCTGGGGCGCGGCCAGCCTGGCGCGCCGGGGGCCGAGCAGCCTGCGCACTTATGGCTGGGGCCGTGGCACGATTCTCGCCTCTCTCACCAATGCCATCGTACTTCTGCTGGGGTGCGGCGCCATTGCGCTGGAGGCCGTGAAGCGCTTTGGCGAGACCGGGCCTGTTGGCGGCACAACCGTAATGTGGGTGGCCGGGGCGGGCATTCTCATCAACGGCTTTACGGCCTGGATGTTCATGAGCGGGCGTAAGGAAGATCTGAATGTCCGCGGCGCCTTTCTGCACATGGCTTCTGATGCGGCGGTATCGGCCGGTGTGGTCGTGGCCGGGCTGCTCATCACTCTAACGGGCCAGCTATGGCTCGACCCTGCCGCCAGCCTCATCATTGTTGCCGTGATTGTGGCGGGCACATGGGGGCTGCTACGTGACTCCCTTAATCTGGCGCTCGACGCCGTGCCCGAAGGAATCGACATGGCGCGGCTGGAAGCCGCATTGCGGGCGCTGCCCGGCGTGGCCGATGTCCATGATCTGCACGTCTGGAGCCTGAGCACGACCAGCATCGCGCTCACCGCGCATCTGGTGCATGAGGGCGGAGATCCCGCAGGATTGATCCGCCGCGCCGATGCCGAGATGCACGAGCATTTCGGCATTGCTCACGCAACCTTCCAGGTCGAGACCGCAGCCCTGGCCGAGAATTGCCGGCTGCGCCCGGCCGATGTGGTCTGAGAGGCAGTCTCTGAGGCCGCCGCAGTGGATTTGTGAAATAGCCACTCACCGCGCAACCTGTGGGCACGCCGAGCCAGCCGAGGCCGGAAGGCTGGAATCAGGTGCCGGCGGCACTATATACTCAGCTGTGTTTCGCAAGCCTTCCGTAGCGGCCGCCCAGCAGCGCCAAAAATGGAGATAGTCATGACAACCAGGGTTTGCCCATCGCGTATTGGGCTTATTGTGGGCTGTTTAACCGGCGGTTTGCACCTTGCTTGGGCTGTAATTGTTGCAATCGGCCTCGCACAGCCTCTTATCGACTTCATCTTTTGGATGCACTTCATAAAACCAGTCTACACCGTGGAGCCGTTTAATATAGGGACTGCCGCTGTCCTGGTGGGTTTAACGGCGGCATTTGGGTATATCATGGGCTGGGTTTTCGGCGTTCTCTGGAACAAAATGCAAGGCGGAAGCTGATTTCCGTGCCTCGCCGCATGGGGGCGGTTACGCGCAAACCGGCCGGCCGGGAAAAGCCAGCTCGTGCCGCGCGCGCCATTGCGGCGTTACGTAATTGATGATGAGCGTGCGCCGCACTCCGCTGATTTTACGCCGGATGAAACCGTGCCAGGTATTTTCAGCGGGGATGAAAATCAGCCCCTCATTGTAACGGTACGGAATTGTCCCCGCATGTTCCATGGGGGCGGCGTAAATATCCGTGCCCCATTCCTCGCCTGGCGCCGGGTCGCCAAGGTAGATAAGCGCGGTGAAGAATTTGGCGCCAATATCGGTATGCGGCTCCAGCCAGAATCCATCCA
>JAKBCX010000088.1 GCA_021807465.1 Pseudomonadota bacterium
CGCTCCCCGCCCCGAGGAAGGCCTAGAGCTGGAAGCCGTTCTGGCGCCCGTGGTGGCCCGTGCCGCCGCTGCCGTGCCGCCCGGCGCCCTGCAAGGCTATGCCGAGCGTATCGCCGAGGATGGAACAGTAACGGGCTGGGCCATCGATCAGGCGCATCCGCAACTGCCAGTGGCGCTGGAGGTGCTTTGCCAGGGCGAGATTATCGGCACCGCGCTGGCCTGCTACGGCAGGCAGGACGTGGCGGATGCCGGGTATGGCAGCAGCCGCTGCGGCTTTGTTTTCCAGGCCCCGGCGGGTCTGGTTTCCAGCGGCATAACAGTGCGGCGCGTAACAGATGGTGCGATTCTCGCACCGCTGCCCAGCTTGGCAAGCGCCGCCGCCTAAGCACACGGCCCGGTGGCCTTTTTGGTTAGGCCGCCGGCGCCCCTGCGCACCATTCAGCCGACATGCCGCGGTAGGCGGTCTCTAGCTTGCGGGCAAATTCTTCACCATTGCACAAAGGCGATGCCGCCATAAGCTGGTGCTGCTCCGCGCGGTATTCCGCCAGCCGCGCTTTGTCTCCGGCCAGCAACGCATTGCCCAGGTTAGAATGATAAGACGTAACAGAATGGTTGATCCCGCTTGCCCGGCCCTATGATGCCGCAGCCCGGCGTCTAAAGCCGCCCGCATGTTATGCGTGTCAGGCATTAATACTCGTACTCCGCCTCAATCCAGCCCAGGCCTGGCACCTTACATTTGCGTGCCCAGCCACACAAAGGCCAAGCATAGCGCGGCGGAAGACAGCACATACAGCGCCGCACGAAACAAATTGCCACCCCGTGCCAGCTCCAGTGTTTGCAGGCTGAAGGATGAGAAGGTGGTGAACCCGCCGCATATGCCCACCATGACAAACGCCTTCATATCTAGCGATGTATGCAGCGTGCCGAAAAACCCAATAACAAACGACCCGGACACGTTGATAATCAGAGTGCCCCACGGAAAAGCCGGGCCGGTAAGCGCGGTTACCGCCGTGGCAAACCAATAGCGCGCCATGGCGCCCAGCGCGCCGCCCAGTGCAATCCAAGGATAGGCCTCATTCATAATCTGCTCATCCTCATCAATGGCGCATCAGCACGGGTATATCGGCATGGGCCAGCATGTATTTGGTTACGCCACCGAACATCATGTTATGCCAGGCGCTGTGCACAAACGCGCCCATTACTAGCATATCGGCATTCAGCTCATGCGCCTTGGCCAGCAGCAGCGCGCCGAACACATCCTTGCCCACCGGCAATTCGTGCCCCGTTACCGTTACGCCATGCTCGGCCAGGACAGCCGGAATTTGCGGCACCGGTGCATCGTCGCGGCGGCCCATCAGCACATGGATATCCGCCGTGCGTGGAATACAATGCAGCACGGACATTACCGCGTGCAGCGTGAATTTATCATCCCTCCAGGCCACGGCAACGGTTTTTCCAAATTCCGCGTTCGCTTGCGGCGGCACCATCAGCACCGGGCGTTCGGAGGCAAACAGCGCCGCATGCAGCGCTTCATGCTCTGCCCGTGCGCCATGGTCCAAGGGTTGGCCAACAACAATATAATCCGCCCGGCCGCCCCATTCCTTCACCAGCGTTTCCGTCAGCCCTTCCTTGTCAATCCAGCGCGGCCCGTCCTCGCCTGTCTGCTTTGCCGCCCAGGCGTCAAAACTGCGGTGCAGCACGGCGGCACGCTCTGCCTCATGGCTGCGTATTTTCTGCTCCTGCTCTTTCGTCAGCACTTCCTCGGTCACCAGAATGGTCGAGACCGGCGGCACGCGCATCACCAACACCTCAAACCGGGCGCCGCCCACCAGCGTACCCAGCCGCGTGGCGGCCGCCAGCACCGCTGGCGCGGATTCAGTGTGGGTTAAAATCGCCAAAATCACGTTGGACATTATACCTCCAAATCCTCGCCCTCTTGGGCCGAGAGGCGCGTAACCCCAACCAGCCACACGCCAAACGTAACGGCAAGCAGGCAGCCAATAATGGACGCCAGTATGTAAACCAAAGACAAACCCACCCCGCTTGTATGGGCTAAAACCAGTGCCCCCAGGCTGAATGACGAGAAGGTGGTGAACCCGCCGCAAATGCCCACAATCACGAAATTCCGCATCTCGGGCGCCACGTTCAACAGGCCCTTGGCCCCCGTGGCCTCGGCAAAAAAGCCGATGACGAGGCAGCCGAGCCAGTTGGCCCATAAAATACCCCAGGGGAACGCGCTGTGCATAATAACCGGGCCAATATCCCCCAGCCAAAAACGGGCCATGCTGCCCAGCGCCCCTCCGGCGCCGATAATGACGTAGTTTCTAATGGTCAACGCGTTCAACATGGCGGCGTCCTAGAAGAAAATAACGGTGAGAGGAATAAAGGAGCCATGTCCGTAATCCCGGTGTCAGCCTGTTTCCAGGGGCGGGCAGAAAGACCGGAATGGGGAGAAAACAAAAACCGCCTGGCAGACACGCGCAACAACTCCTCCTGAAACTCAGGTTCAAGCAGGAGTCATCAGCCCCGAGGGCGGTTACATGGCGAACTCCATCGCCAATATGGCCCTATACCAGCCGATTCAGTGCCAACATGTCAAGGCTTTAGCCGCGTTGCGGCTGTCCGAGCCTCTTGGGCGCCGCGCCTCGCCGGCCCTGGGCGCGGTCTCGTACCGCATTGCGCACGCTGTCCGACACAACGAGAATACGGCTCTCATGCGAGTGACGGATATGGCGGCGGATTGCTTCTTCCGCACGCGCCGGGTCGCGGGCGCGGATGGCGTCCACAATCTCCACATGCTCCGCCAGCGCGTTTTCTATCCGCCCCGGGGCGTTATAGGTGGTGGGGCCGAGCAGGGGCACGAAGTTCAGCAGCGATTGCAGGCTTTTCAGCAGAAACCGGTTGCGCGCCGCGCGGTAGATCTGCTCGTGGAACACTTGGTTCTCGCGCGCATGGGCGCGGGCGTCGTGGGGCAGGGCGCGCATCGCATCCAGCGTTGCGGAGAGAATGCGTATTTCCGTTTCATCCGCGTTGCGCGCGGCCAGGGCGGCGGCGGTGCCCTCCAGGCTCTCGCGCATGGCGTAAAATTCGTCGATGGCGCGCAGATCATACAGCACTACAGACATGCCGCCGCCCGCCGCATGTTCCAGCATACCCTCGGCCTGCAGGCGGCGCATGGCCTCGCGTACCGGGGTGCGGCTCATTTTCAGCCAGGCGGAAACCTCCAGCTCCATCAGGCGCTGGCCGGGTGCGATCGTGCCTTCGCGTATCGCATCGTGCAGCATCTCATAGGCCCAGGCGGCGCGGCCGCCACCGGCCTCGCCCATCGGGTCTGTATGTTTCTGCTCCGGGGCGTTTTCATTCATGCGCAAAACCCTAGCCGCCGCGCCGCGCCGCCACAAGCGGGGGTTCAGCCCCGCTGCGCGTCGCGCCATGCCACATAGCGGCGCAGGCCCTCGCGCAAATCCACGGCCGCGGACCAGGAGATTTTCTCCTTCGCCTTGGCGGGGCTGAAGCCGAGATGGTTGCCGCCGGCGGTTTTAATCTGCCGCGAATCCGCAACGTAAACCGGCTCAACCCCGGTAACCCCGCAAACCTTCAGAAGCGTGCGCGCGACTGTGGTCAGCGTGCTGTCCACGCCTGTGACCAGGTTCAGCACATTCCCGCCCGTGCCATTCAGCATGGCGGCCACGCAGCCCGAGGCCACATCGGCCACATGGATATAATCGTGAACCTCCTTGCCATCGCCCGCAATCACTGGCGCCTCGCCGCGGCGGATTGCCTCATACATCGCGGCAATACCATTGGCGTTAATGGCCCGCTCATGCTGGCGTTCGCCATATACCGAGGAGAAACGCAGCGCGTTGAACTCCACGCCGAATTTCTGCTGGTAAAACAGGCCGAGATTTTCGCCCATCAGCTTGCTGGTGCCATAGATGGCGGAAAGCGGCGAGGCATTGGCGAAGGTTGAAGGCGCGTCTTCGCTCAGCACATCCGCCAGCGTGCCGCCATAGGCGGCAACCGAAGAGGAGAAAACGACGCGCCGCACCCTGGCGATGCGCGCGGCCTCCAGCGTGTTCACAAAACCGGTGGTGTTCACCGCCACGCCCAGCGGCATTTGCGTGGCCATGGGAATGGTGAGGAACCCGGCCAGGGCAAAAATACCATCCACGCCCTGGGCGGCATCGATAATTTCATTCAGCCGCAGAATATCGCCGCGCCGCCGTTGCACGCGCGGGTCGTGCTCCAGATGCGCAATGGTCTCCGGCGTGCCGAGCGAGAAATTATCCAGCAGCCTTACCTCTGCCGCGCCCTGGGCCAGCAGAACGTCGGTAATGTGCGAGCCAATAAGGCTCGCCCCGCCGGTGATAAGATAGGATTTGCCCCTGCAATCGTGGCTCATTCCTGAAATTCTCCTTTTCTAACCGGGGTTCTTACGGAACCCAGGATGTCTCCACCAGCGTGTTGCCCGGGGCTTGCGGGGCGGTTTCCAGCACTTTGTTGGTTTCTACCGCCATGCGGCCCGGCAGGGCTTCGGGCGCGGTAACCGCCTTGGTCAGGCTGGCGCCTTTGCTGGCGGCGGTGCGCCCGGCAATGCGGCCAAACGTGGCGCCGGAAACAAGGCCCGTACCGGCGGGATAGTTATCGTAATACAGCCCGCCCACCATTTCGCCGCACGCCAGCAAGCCGGGGATCGGGCGCCAATCCGTGCCGATCACGCGCGCATGCTCGTCGATCTTGATGCCGCCAAAGGTAAAGGTAATGCCACCCGTGGCGGTGTAGGCATAGAACGGCGCCTTCTCCAGCTTCAGCGCCCAGTTGGTTTTTTCCAAAGTCAGCCCGTTGGTGGAAAGCCCATCCTTCTGCGTTGGGTCAAACCCATCGGCGGCGGATTTGGCGGCGGCATTATACTCGGCCAGCGTGCGCAGCGCCTGCGCCTTATCGTCGATGTCGAGTTGCGCGATCAGCGCTTCTAGCGTGTTCGCCACAATCGGCTGGCTGGTGCCATAGCGCGGCTCCAGCAGATGCACGGTTTGGCTGTCGAAAATCTGGTAGGCCTTGGCGCCCGGCTCAGCCAGCACGGCGCGGCCATATTTGGCGTAGGTGAACATGGCGCCATCCTCGCCCTCATTCACAAAGCGCTTGCCGTTGCGGTTGATCATCACGCCATACAAATAGCTCAGGCGGTTGGAGCGGTCGGTAAGCTCACGCGGCGCGTAATTGCCCCAATCGGCGGAAATAGGGGTGGCGTGGCAGCCGCTCCACTGGCCCCAGGGCATGGCCCCGGCGTCGTTCATGGCCATGCGCAGCCCGTCGCCCTGGTTGTACGGGGTGCCACGCACCTTGGCCGCACCCACCAGCGGGCCGATATGCTGCGTGCGCATCTGCACGTTCGCCTCAAACCCGCCGCAGCCCAGAATCACGGCATCGCCGCCAATTTCCTCAATGCCATTCTCGCTGCGCAGCTTCACGCCACACACGGCGCCGTCCTGGTTGATGAGCAGGGCGGTCACGGAGGCGCCGTAACGGATTTCCACGCCCATGCGCTCGGCCGTGGCAAACCAGGCGGCGGAAAGGCCAACGCCCTCATGCTCCGCGCGCACCACCAGCCCGCGTGCCCAGATAATCTTGTTGCCCTTGCGCACGCCGGTGAGCGAGACAGAAGGCTCCATCGGCACCTTGCCGACCTCATGCATCCAGAACACAGTGTCCTTGGAATTATCGACCAGCACGCGCGACAGCACAGGGTCGGTCTGGCCATTCGTCACGCGCATCAAATCGCCATGGAAATCGGTCTTGGTGTAAGGCTGGATGCCCTCGTAGAAATCCTCGAACTGCGCCTCAACCCCCGGCAGAAGCGGGCCGATCTCGCGCGGGTCGTCGAAGGCGAAGCGCAGCACGCCGCCGCTCCAATGCGTATTGCCGCCGCGCATCTCGCGCGGGGCTTTCTCCAGCACCAGCACGCGGGCGGCGCCATTCTCCTTGGCGGAAACGGCGGCGGCCAAGGCGGCATTGCCGGCGCCGGCGACGATGACGTCATATTGTGCGGTGGCCATGATTTGTTCCTCATCGGTTATGTGCCCGGCAGGCCAGGCGGATAGATGCCGATGAAACGCATAATCATGTATACAATAATGTGCAAGAGCCAGACGGCCCGTTCAAGCAAGCCGTGCAGCGGCCTCCGCCATCAGGGGCACCAGCTTTTCCCGCGCGATCAAGGCATTGTAATGCTCGGCAACCGCGGCAATCTTCCTGTCGCGGATGCGGAACACAAACACATAAGTATTGCTGTAAGGCTCGCCATTAACCAGCACCCCGTCCGAGACAGCCTCCGCCACCACGCGGTCCTCATCGGCGGTCAGCGAGAGAACGGTAAAGCGCAGCGGCCCGTCGCACATAGCGGCCAGCAGCCTTATCAGGCGCTGATAGGCGGCCTTGTCCATGGTGCCATTGGTGGTAATCCAGCCGGTCATGTCGTCCGTCAGCAAGGAATCCGGCAGATCGCCATTGCTGACAGCGGTGAAATAGTCCCGCGCGATCTGGTAATGCTGTTCTTTCATAGGTTCCTCCCGGGCGGCATATTAGCCCAGGTGGCTCCATCGTCATTGATGAAATAAGACACTCTTTCGCAACCAAGCCGCTACTGGCAATCTAGCCACGGATGAGGAGGCGCA
>JAKBCX010000089.1 GCA_021807465.1 Pseudomonadota bacterium
TGAAAACCGCCGTGCGTGTAAGCGTACCGTGGGTTCGAATCCCACCTCTTCCGCCAGGGCAACACCTTTAATTCCGCTCCGCCGCCAAGACGAGGCCAGGCCGGAAGGCGTTTTGACGTTACCCAGGGGTACACAAGCGCAGCCTCGATACCGGCCCAAATATTGGGCCGGTAATCGGAGACGGGCGTTATTGCGCTTGTGGCGCCCTGAGTTAGCCCCGGGCTGGTGGTGGTGTTGGGGCTGGTGCCGGGGCCGGAGCCGGGGCCGGGGGCGGCGGGGCCGCTTCAGGTACAGGCTGAGGCTCTGGTTGAGAAGAGCATGCGGAAAGAAGCGTAACAGGAACCACAACAGCAAGTATTGCGGCACTGCGAACCAGCTTGTTGCGGGTTACTGACTCGAGATTGTTGAACATTCGGTAATCCCTCGTGTTGAATTGCTCGTGGACACGGCAAAGATTAAGAGCGATTGTTGCCGACTCGTGGGATATTTGCGTGATTTGGCAAAGGTCAAGGGGGAAATCGTGCGGGTTCCATGGAATAGATTCAAAATTAGCCGGAAAATGCCGCTAAATCCTCCTGGCGCTCAACTTTCCCGCCGTGAGACAATTACGGGAAGTGCCGCCACTCTTGCCGCGGCCTGTGTGCTTACGGGGTGCGCAACAGATCCGCCAGACCCGGTTTTCAGGCCGCCATTGCCTGACGATACTGAACTCGGCCGGCGGATTGATAATGCAACCGCATTAGCTGTGGGTGGCGAACCATTGAATGCGGTGCTGCTGCGGAGCTTTTACGAACGCCATAACTTTGAGCCGGTATGGACGGCCCGGCAAGCGCAGGCGGATTCACTGGTGGATGCCGTTTTGCGCGCCGGGAGCCAGGGGCTAGACCCTGATTTGTTTCATGCTGCCCTGTTGCAGCGCAGAGCCACGTTGCCGCCCCTCGACCAGGAGTTGCTGCTGTCTGATGCTTTTTTGGCGTATGCTGGTGCGCTGGCACATGGCGCGGTGCCGGTTAAGCGCCGGGGGCCGGACGAGACCCTGACGCCGGGACCAGTCGATGTTCCTGCCGCGCTCGATGCCGCTATTGGCAGCCCGGACCCTGGGGCGGCGATTGAGGCGCTGGCCCCGGCAACACCGGCCTACAGGGCATTGCGGAAGGCTTTGCCGAAATATCATTCGGCGGCCATTGCGGGAAACCAGGGAGCGGCAAAGCGCTTTCGGAAGGTTGCCGTAAACCTTGAACGCCAGCGCTGGCTGCCGCGGCCAATGCCGGAAGAGCGCGTCTGGGTGAATGTAGCGGATGAGCGGCTGGAATTTTACCGTGCCAATGAGCCGGTTTTCTCTACACGGGTTGTGGTCGGACAGGACATAAGGCGGGACCAGAGTCCTGAGTTTCGTGCGACTATCGAATCGAGTTTTTTCAACCCTCCATGGGTTGTTCCGCGTGACATTGTTAAAAGAGAAATGCTGCCGCTGATTAACCGCGACCCGGATTATCTAGCCAAGAATGACATGATTATGCTGGCGAATGGTGAGGTGGAGCAATTACCGGGACCAGAGGCTGGGCTAGGGCTGATTATGTTCGACATGCCAAATCGCTTCGACGTTTATCTGCATGACACGCCGGATAGGAGCATCTTCAATTTCGCCGACCGGCGCATCAGCCATGGCTGTATCCGGGTGCAGTACCCCCGCGAACTTGCAAGCCTGCTGCTGCGGCAGCCGATGGCTACGATCGACCAAGAGATTGCCCAGGGCAAGACCATTCAGCGCGATCTACCCGTGCCTGTTCCGGTCTTCGTGGTGTATCAGACCGCGTTTCTGGGTAGTGACGGTGCGCTGCAATTCCGCCCCGATTTTTATAAACGCGATGCCGAAATTTGGCGGCAACTGCAAAGAGGCTCTCAGGGAGAGCCTAATGCAGGGGTTCGTTTTGAATAGGCGTGAAATTGTTTTCATGCCGTGCTGCTTTGGTCTGCGAGGAAGAAACGCGCCTGCTCACGGCTCAGGCGAGCCATATTCCGCGGCCAAAGCCAGAAGGTCTGGGTTACGCTGTATGCCAATGGAACGCATAATGCCCGCGAGCATGGTGTAGCAGCCGACGGTGAAGAGGAAGTCGAGCATTTGCTGGTTGTTCCACTCCTCCATCAGCCCCGCCCAGCTCGTATCGCTGAGCTGCCGGTTTTGTACCAGCTCTTCGGTGGCGAGGATGATCCGGCGTTCGAAAGCGGTGAAGTAGGGGTCTTCCGCGCCCACTTGCAGCGGGCGGAACATATCTGGCGAGAGGCCGAGCAACTGGCTCGTGTTGAGGTGGCTGGACCACATATAGGTGGCTTTGCACAGCCAGGCCGTGCGCATGATGGCAATCTGGCGCTGCTTTACGGGAAGGCTGCTGGCCGTAAGCAGATATATGTTGAATTGCGAAAACAGTGCCGCGAGCTGAGGGTGGTGGGCGAAGGTCATCAAGGGCGGGTTTTTGTCTGCGTCCTTAAAGAAGCCGCCGGACCATTGGGCGAGGAAGTCCTGTGTCTCAGGTGAGAGGTCCTGCGCGCGCAGTGGCGGTATACGTGGCAGATTGTCGGGCTTTAGCATGGATTATGCTCCAGTTGTAATGGCGTTGGCGTGTTTCCGGCCGCGCTTAGCGTCCAGTTTGGAACATTGCACTTGCGCGCTGCTCTGCCAGTGCAAGATAGCCGCTGTTCAACGCTGGCGTGTGCGAGTGGTAGTCGCCGATGGCGGGCAGCAGCGCGCCGTGGGTTTCGTCCAGGTAGGTGCGGAGGATAAGCGCGGCGGCGGCGATGTTGAAGCAGGGATCGTTCACCAGCCGGTTTTCCGTGTCTTCCTCGGTAAGCCCAGCCCGCGCGGCCAGGGCCGGTACCCAGATGGTGTTGACCTGCATCACGCCCAGATCGGCCGTGCCATTGGTGTTGAGATGCACCACGCCTGGCGCTCCGCCTTCCAGAGACTGGATGACGGGCAGCACACGCGGTGGCAACCCCGTGGTGGCCGCGACGACGAGCATGCACTTCAAGTATGGGATCACGCCCCAGGCTCCGATTTTATCTGGCAGAGGTTTTCCCGCCCTGCAGGTGATGTTATAGCCGCGCCACATCAGGAGCAATGCAGCCAGCCATGAGCGCCGTGAAATTGACACTGAAACCAGGGCGGTTTTCCCGAAAGGCGGAGGGCGAGGACGGCTTCACGCTGCTTGAACTGCTCGTCGTCATCGTCATTCTCGGCTTGCTTATTGGGCTTGTAGCGCCCGCCGTGCTGCGCCAGTTGGGCCATGCCAAGGAGTCCATTGCCCAGCAGTCGATTGCGCGGATTGGCTCGGTTCTCGACCTTTATAAGCTTGATGCGGGAAGCTACCCCAGCACACAGGATGGGCTGCAGGCCTTGCTAACCAAGCCCGATGACGACCCTAACTGGGCCGGGCCGTATATGAAGGGCGACCATCTACCGCTGGATCCGTGGGGTCACGAATATCTGTATCAACAGCCCTCTACGCGACCCGGTCTGGAGTATGATTTATGCTCGCTTGGCGCCGCGGATAAGCAAGGCCAGCCGGGCGACCCTGGGCTGATTTGTAACAAATAGCTGAATACGCCACGGCGTTTGGGCGGCTCAGAAATTCTGTTCGAGATAAAGTGCCGGGTTGGAGCTGGGGGTTGCCGGCGGCAGGGGCTTGAGCGTGGTGGTGAAGCCTGGCGTAGGCCCCTGCGGCGTGGCGGCGGGTGCCTGTGGCGCGGGGCTTGCCATGCTGTTTGCGGTACCCGCTGCGGGGGTTGAGAATTGAGGGTGCACCAGCAATGGGCCGTCAGGGCTTTGCAGCTCTACCGCGTCAGCGCTTACCCGCAGCAATTTGTCTCCGTTTATTTCGCCGCCAACGCCCACTAATTGGGGCTTTTGTCCCTCGGTGGAGAATATGGCCACGCCGCTATCGCCAGTGACGATGATGGCGGAGAGGCGTGGCAAGCCGCCAGAAGCGTTGCCCGGGGCGGTGCTGGGGCGGCGGTCTGGCGCAAAAAGCGGGCGGGCCAGTGCCGTGGCACCCCATTGTGCCACGGGGGCGGCTGGCGTGCCCGTTGTAACAGAGGACAGCGCGCGCGGCGCGATGCCATTGGTGGTGCCGGGAGCGGGAAGCAGCCATTCAGTAGCCAGAGCCAGGGCCAGAAACCCAGCCAAAACCGGCAGGGTATGAGGCGCGCAGGCAGTTACAGCCTTGTGAAGCCGGGAAAGGGCGGGGTTAGGCCGCATCATGGCCCGCGACAAGCTCATGGCAGGGGTAATTAGCGGGGGCCGCTGGGTGATGATAATGAAGCTTTTGCGTCAGCCATAACCCATTACGGCTGATAGGCGGTGCTGTTATGCTGGACGGCGAATTACTGATCGTGTCCGGTTTGACACAGAATGTGACTGTCTGAAACAAATCATAATTGCGTAACACGCAAACACTTCTGACGCGCTTAGAGAGGGCGGCGATTAACAACCTTAACAACAGGTGAACTCATATGAGCTTACGCCAGTCTTTACTTCGCGCGACGCTATGCGTCTCCGCAGCTTTGATGGCCTTTGGGCCGGCGCTTCCCGCTGAAGCCGCCACCCCGGTTGGGGGTAAGGCCCCTACCAGTCTGGTTTGGGGCGAAATCGCGGTGAACAACATCAAGACCGCGACGCCGATCAAGCATCTCGTTATTATCTACAATGAAAACGTTTCGTTCGATCATTATTTTGCCACCTACCCCAACGCGGCCAATCCTTCTGGCGAGCCGTCCTTTACCGCAGCTTCCGGCACGCCGTCCGTCGATGGCCTGTCTGGCACGCTGTTGACGAATAACCCGAACTACACCAACACTGCCAACGGCACTGGCGCGGCGAATCCGTTCCGCCTCGACCGTTCGCAGGCCGCCACGGCTGACCAGAACCATGGCTATACCGCCGAGCAGCAGGCCTATGATGATGGCAAGGCCGATCTGTTTCCTAAATATACGGGTAAAGGCACATCCGGCGGCGCTGGCGCTTTTGCCACCACGGGCCAAGTGATGGGCTATTATGATGGCAACACCGTAACCGCCCTGTGGAATTATGCCCAGCACTACGCCATGAGTGATGCGGCCTATACCGATACGTATGGTCCCTCGACCCCCGGCGCGCTGGAAGTGGTGGCGGGCCAGACCAATGCCGTTGATTTGGTGGCTAGCAACAAATCCTATTATTATGTCACTAATAGCGACGGCAGCAAAACGCTAATCAGCGATGTCGATCCTGGCTATGATGTTTGCTCCAACACGTCAAACCAAGTGATGATAAATGCCAATAATATTGGCGATCTGCTCAACATGGCTCATGTTCCCTGGGGCGGTTTCATGGGGGGCTTCACCCTGGGTGCAACGAATGCCAACGGCACCACTGGCTGCGCCCGCAGCACGGTTTCCACCGTCGTGGGGCAGACAGTGGCGGATTATATCCCGCACCATAACTGGTTCCAGTATTTCGCCTCTACCGCCAATCCCACCCATGCCCGCGCGGCCAATATGCAGTCGGTTGGTTTCACCTTCGACCATAACGGCGCGGTTGACCCCGCTAACCATGAATATGGCCTGCGTGACTTTTTGAATGTGGCGCGGAAAGGGTATTTGCCGGCGGTTTCCTATGTGAAGCTCACCGCCTATCAGGATGGCCATGCCGGATATTCTGACCCGCTCGATGAGCAGACTGGCATTGTGCAGGTGGTAAATACCGTGATGCGCATGAAGGACTGGAAGAACACAGCCATTATAATCTCGTATGATGACTCCGATGGCTGGTACGATCACGCCTATGTGCCGCCAACCAATGCGTCTTATGACACCGCTGCCGATCAGCTGAACGGCCCTGGCGTGTGTGGTACGGGTACGCCGCGCATTGGCGTGTCCCGCAAGCCCGTGAATGGCCGTTGCGGTCCTGGTACGCGCATTCCATTCATTGTCATCTCGCCCTGGGCGAAGCAGAACTACGTTTCCCATACGCTCATCAGCCAGGCTTCGGTTGTGAAGTTCATCGAGTATAACTGGCTGAAGGGACGCAGCCTGGGTGGCGGTTCGTTCGATAGCAGCGCCGGTTCCATCCTGGATATGTTCGATTTCAGCGGCTCGGGCAACACGCCGAAGCTGATGC
This sequence comes from Pseudomonadota bacterium, assembly GCA_021807465.1. Lineage (GTDB taxonomy): Bacteria > Pseudomonadota > Alphaproteobacteria > Acetobacterales > Acetobacteraceae > Acidocella. The sequence goes on from JAKBCX010000089.1 coordinate 6,155, forward strand.
TGTACCCGAACACCGGCGAGGCGGCGCACTAAGCCTGCTACCGGGCGCATCTGGATTATAACCAGATGCGCCCAAATTTGCTGATGACTAAAAGATGCGATCAGCGGGGGTGATCTCCTTCTGGCCGCATCTTTGCCAATGGGACCGGAGAATAGAGCGCCGTGCGTATTGCCAGTATTGTTGTGCTTGTGTTGGTGCTGGGTCTCAGCGCTGCCACAGCGGCGTTGATCCGCAGCCCGATCCCATTGTTTGACTGGTTTTCCAACCCTGTTACCGCCTTAAAGCTGAACCAGGGAGAAAACCCCGCGCCTGTGCAGCTGGTTCGCCCGGCGGTGCAGCCGCTTTCCGCCATGGCGCAGCTTGGCAAGGCGATTTTCTTCGATAAGACTTTATCTGCCTCTGGCGAGATGTCTTGCGCCTCTTGCCACAGCCCTGCGCATAGCTATGGCCCGCCGAATGGTCTGCCGGCCCAATTTGGCGGCCCCGTGC
>JAKBCX010000090.1 GCA_021807465.1 Pseudomonadota bacterium
ATGCTGCTGGTGCTGAAGCCCGAGCGCAGCGAGATGGCCCGCGCCATTATCGAGAAATGGGACCTCGACTACGCCGAAATCGGCCATATCACCGATACCGGGCGTATCGTGGTGAAGCATAAGGGCGTGGTGGAGGCGGATATTCCGCTCGACCCGCTGGCCGAGGCCGCACCGCTCTACCGCCGCCCTATCGCCCCCACACCCAAGCCGGAACCGCTTGGCAAGGTGGAGAACGATGTGCCGTTGCTGACTGCCCTCGAAAAATTGATCGGCTCGCCCGATTTGTGCTCGCGCCGCTGGATTTACGACCAGTACGATTCCACCGTGGGCGGCCAGACGGTGAAACGCCCGGCCCAGGCGGATGCCGCCATTGTGCGGCTGGAGGGTAGCAAGCGCGCTCTGGCCATGACGGCCGACTGCACGCCACGCTATTGCGTGGCCGACCCCGAGGCGGGCGGCGCGCAGGCCGTGGCGGAAACCTGGCGCAATATTACAGCGACTGGCGCCAAGCCTTTAGCAATTACAGATAATATGAATTTCGGGAATCCTGAAAAGCCCGAGATCATGGGCCAATTCGCCAGCGCCATTAAGGGCATGGCCGCCGCGTGCATTGCGCTCGATTACCCGGTCGTGTCGGGCAATGTGTCTCTTTATAACGAGACCGAGGGCCGCCCCATTCTGCCTACCCCCGCCATTGGCGGCGTTGGCGTGCTGGAAGATGCCGCCCAGGCCGTGGGCTATGCCATCCAACCGGGCCTTACCCTGGTGGTTGTGGGTGAGACTCGCGGAGAGCTTGGAAGATCGCTGTATTTGCGGGAAATTTGTGGCCGTGAAGACGGCCCGCCGCCCACCATGGACCTGGCCGCCGAGCGCCGCAACGGCGATTTCGTGCGCGCGCAGATACTCGCCGGCAAGGTTGCCGCTTGCCACGATGTGGCCGATGGCGGGCTGCTCGTGGCCGTGGCGGAAATGGCCCTGGCTGGTGAGTGCGGCGTGGAATTAACCGCCGAGGGCGGCGCGGAATACTGGTTTGGTGAGGACCAGGCCCGCTACGTGCTGGCGGTGCAGGACGCGCCCGCTTTGCTCGCCGCCGCCGCCGCCGCCGGTATTCCCGCCACGCAGACCGGCTTTTGCACCGGTGGGAATAAATTGACTCTCCACAAGGCTGGCGCCATATCTTTGCCACAGTTGCGCGACGCCCATGAGGGGTTCTTCCCCGCATGGTTCGCCTGAAGAGGACCTGACAACATGGCTATGCCGGCAGGAGAGATCGAAGCCCTGATTAGGGCAGCGTTCCCTGATGCGAAGATCGAGATTGAGGACCTGGCGGGGGATAACGACCATTTTGCCGCCAATATCGTCTCCGAGGCTTTCCGCGGCATCTCCCGCGTTCGGCAGCACCAGATGGTGTATGCCGCGTTACAAGGCCGTATGGGCAACGAGCTGCATGCGCTTGCGTTGCAAACCTCTGCCCCCGAATAAGGATTTTTAACACCAATGGACAACCCAGTTTTCGTTGAAATTCAGAAGCATATAGATGGTTCTGACGTTTTGCTCTTCATGAAGGGTACGCCGCTTTTCCCGCAATGCGGCTTTTCCGCGCGGGTGGTGCAAATCCTCAAGCATGCCGGGGTGCCGTTCTCGTCGGTGAACGTGCTGGAGCACCAGGAAATTCGCGAGGGGATCAAGCAGTTCTCCAACTGGCCGACCATCCCGCAGCTCTACGTCAAGGGTGAATTCGTTGGCGGGTGCGACATCGTCACCGAAATGTATCAGAGCGGCGAGCTGACTGCCCTGCTCACCGAAAAAGGTGTCGTTCAGAGCGCCGCATAAGGGTTACACCTCCTGCCTATCCTGTTCATCACCGATGAACTTCCGAGACCAGGGGCGGCAGGCCATCTGGCCCTTAACCATGCAATTATTAGCTGGCTGCAAAAGCAGGGGTACGAGGTTGCCGTGCTGCTTACAGGTGCGCGGCTGGCCCGCCCGGCGGAACGCTACACTGCGGCCAAGGTGGCGGGGCCGCATGTGCGCCAGCTTGGGCGGCGGGTTTTTATTACCTCGCCATCGGCCCTTGGCCGCCAGCTAGGGCAGTTTTGCCTGCGTATGCTGCCCTCGGGCCTTGCGGCCCGGCTGCGCCGCGCGCGCCACCGGGCGGATATGGTGCTAGGCGCCTTCCCCACCGCCGAAGATACACGCTGGTGCGCCCGTGCCGTGGCGCGGCTCAAGCCCCAGGCCATGCTGATCGACACGATCTTCCGCACCCCGCTTTTGGCTGAGCCGGAATTACGAGGGCTAAACAGCATCATCATCAGCCACGATATTTTCCACCGCCGCGCCATGGCGATGCAAGCCGCCGGCTATAGCGTGCAGCCACGCGACCTGACGCGGGCGCGTGAGGCCGTATTGTTGGGGCGGGCAAGCTCCATTGCTGCCATTCAGCCAGACGAGGCAGCCATTATCCGCGCCATGTGCCCAGACGTGCCGGTTTTCACCGCCCCCATGCCGGCCCTGCCCTGCCCGCCGCTATCCGGCACAACCCGCATTACTGGGCGGCTGGTGTTTGTGGGCAGTGCCAGCCTGCCCAACCTGGACGGCATGCGCTGGTTCTTCTCCGAAATCTGGCCATTACTTGGCGGCCATGGCATTACGCTGGACATCATCGGCGATTGCGGCACGGCGCTGCGCCGCCTGCCGCCGGGCGTAATGGCGTACGGGCGCGTGCCAGAGCTTGCCCCATATTTGCACCGCGCTGCACTGGCCGTCGCCCCCCTGCGCGCCGGGTCGGGCTTGAAGATCAAGCTGCTCGATTATGCGCGCCATGGGCTTGCCACTGTTGTAACGCCGCCTGCCCTGGCGGGGTTCGAGGCCAGCCCGGCCTCGCCCTATATTATTGCGGGCAGCGCGGTGATGTTTGCCGAAGCGGTACGCCGCAGCGTGCAGGAACCGCCATCGCCGGAAATGGCAATCGATTATTGTACCCGCCATTATGGCGAGGAGGCGAGCTTTGCCGGGCTGAAGAGCGCCTTGCTGGACCATGGCGGGCATGAGAAACGCACGCATATGGGCATTGTGCAGCTATGATGGCGCTTGCCATGAAACAGTCATGCTAAATTAACTATACCGAAACAGATTTCCAAAAAAAGCTGGCGTAACACATGCTTACTATTTAATGACCTTATTGTTATTAAGTGGTATTACTATTTTGCGAAGAGGCTCAAGGTGAAACAGCCGCGCCGTGTATTCCGCAAACGCCCGCGCCGCCATGTATCGTGGCGGGCTATGCTGCTGAGCCTTACCGCCACACTTACCGCCACGCCCGCCGCTACGCCAAAAGCGTTCCCGCATGGCCAGGGTACCACCGCGAGCTTGGCGCCGCCCCCCAGAATCGTCCCTTCTTCGGGCAGCCTGGCTGGCATTCCGGCTCGCTCTATCGACTCAAGCCCCAAGAATTTTCCTAAATAAATCAAAAAGTTATTTTCTTTATATTAAGAATCACTGGCCAGTGTCGTGCCTATGCCGCGCCCAGACCAGCCATGCCCGTGATCAAATATCCCTCTGACCCTTCGCCAGCCGCTTCTGGCTCCCCCCCCGCTCTCCCTACCCCCAGGGAGTTGCGCCAGCGCACCGCGCGGCGCGAGATTACCGAGCGGCGGCGCACTACGCAGCGCCTGCGCCAAGCCCTGTGCAGCGGCGGACTTATTCTGCATTATCAGCCAATTATAAACTTTTCCTCAGGCTTGGCCTGTGGTGCCGAAACGCTTATCAGGCTGCAACATGCCAGGCGCGGCCTCATCCCAGCGGCACATTTCATGCCCATTGCCGAACGGTCAGATGTGATTATCGACATTGCGGGCTGGATTATGAATACGGCCTGCGCCGAGGCTGCGGGCTGGCCGGGGCATTTCGCTGTTTTCACCGCACTTTCAAGCCGCCATTTGCAAAGCGGGAAGCTGGTAAAGCAGTTGCTGGAGGTTCTCTCGCGCTCTGGCCTGCCGCCAGAAAGGCTACATATTGAAATTACCGAAGCCATGCTTCTGGACGATAATGACGACACGATTTTTGCCCTGCGCGCACTGCAAGGGCTAGGCGTGCCCTTGGCGCTGAATAATTTCGGCACCGGCTACGCCTCGCTCAGCGCCCTTAAGCGGCTTAACATCTCTACATTGCGGCTAGACCGCTCGCTGATCCAGAATCTGTCCGAACCGTCAGGCGTGGCTATAGTACGGGCCGCCGTAGAGGCCGGGCATGCTCTGGGCTGCAAAGTACAGGCTGATGGGGTGGAAACAGCGGAGCAATTTCAGCGCCTTACTGAAATTGGCGCGGATGAGGGGCAAGGCGCCTATTTCTCCCCTCCGGTAGAGGCTGGAGAAATGGCGGCCATGTTCGCGCAAGGCTGAAATAACTGGTGCCAGGGCTTCAACCCCGGCCAATTTCCGCATTCAGCCTGGCAGCGAGGCCGGTTGGGGTAGAAGCCGTAAGCGCGCCACGCGGTTGCTCCGCATAATCCTTGTAGCTTAGCCGGGCGAAATCATCGAACGGCAGGTACACATCCTTGGCATTCGGCTTGGGCCTGCATTTATAAGTTGGCAGCGAGCGGTAGGGGAGCTGATAAGCGCGGATGACGGCCGGCATTACGGGAATCCGCACATCGCCGGTAAGGTGATGGTGGATATTGCCGTGATCCGCCCATGCCGGCACATCACCCCCGAACACCTTGGCGCAAAACCCCTGGCACAGCGCGGCGATGATATCCATCGACGGATGGTTGAAGGTGAGCATGCCCGCCTTTTCACGGCACATACGGTCGAAAATTGGGGCGGAGGCGATGTCCACATGCCGGTCACGGGCCTGTAGCTCGGTTATGGCCTCCTGCCACGCGGTTTCGAGCGCGAATATGGGGGGCAATTCGGCATCGTGGTACATCGCGATAATCTCTTCGACCGGCCGCCCGGTCATGAACCCCCAGAACACCAGGCCGCTATGGTAATCGCCCAGTAGGGCGGATTGCGCCCTTGCTTGCCCATTTGCCGCGTAAATAAGGTCCGGGTGCAACCCGGTGAAAAACGGGGTGGCGAATGTAACAGCCCGGTTGCCGAATACCGCCTTGAGATTCGTGAACTCAAACGACCCCCAGATTCGCCCATGCGCGATGGAAAACACGTAATCATATGTTTTGAGCTTCTCGAAGGCTTCCCCGAATGCGTCTTTTTTAACGCTAAAGAGGGCCATGCTATCGACTTCGGAAAACAGCCCGGTGGCGCTGAGGTAGGCCTGGATGGGCCTGTGCGTGCAGTTAGCAATAACAAAACATGTTGGACGCTTTGTCACCTTCGATCCTTACACTCTGCCGCCCTGATGCGCCTGCAGGCGCCTTTGTAACCAAGTACCGGACAACATAAGCCCGGGCAATCAGGCGCCGCCTTGCTCCGCGTATCAGTCTGTAAAACAATGAAACCTGCGCCGGGTGGCGGCGCGGGGCGGATTACGGCATAAGGCGCGGCATGAGCACGGACCCGGCCGAACAGGCGATTCTCGACACGCTGCGCGCGCTTGGCGCAGGCAAATCCATTTCTCCCACCGAGGCCGCCCGCAACCTTGCCGGAAACCCGCAGGATGATAGCTGGCGCCGCAGCCTGGGGCCGGTAAAGCTGGCGGCACAGCGCCTCGCCCGCGCCGGGCAGGTTGAGATTCTGCGCAAGGGCAAGCCCGTGGACCCTGAAGTGCTGCATGGCGTGCTGCGGCTGCGCCTGAAGGACGCCGAATAATGGCCGAGCGTATGACGAATTTCTTCACCGGATTGCGTGAAGCCTGGAGTCTCGCCAAGCCTTATTTCAAGTCGGAAGAGAAATGGGTGGCGTGGGGGCTGCTGGTCTTCGTGATCGCGCTCAACCTCATCGTTGTGGCCATGAATGTGGTGATAACCTATTGGAACAACGATTTTTACAACGCCATCCAGGTTTATGATTCCGCGCTTTGCTGGAAGCTGCTCTATTATCCGGTCATCCATATAAAAGGCTCGCCATTGCCCATGCTCGGCTTTGCCGAGCTGGTGGCGGCTTATGTGCTCATTGCCACCTACGCCACCTATTTTAACCAGATGCTGCAGATAAAATGGCGGCAATGGCTCACCGCACATTATGTTGATAACTGGCTGAGCGACCGGGCCTATTACACCATCAGCCTGGCGAATGACCCAGGCCGGGTGATCGACAACCCGGACCAGCGTATTTCTGAGGATTTGCGCGATTTCACACTGAATACGCTGTCGCTTGGCATTGATTTCATCACCAATGTGGTGACGCTCTTCAGCTTTATCTTCGTGCTTTATTCTGTCTCGGGCATCATCCATCCGTTTGGCATTGCCATTCACGGCTATCTGGTCTGGGTGGCGTTGCTCTATTCCATTTTCGGCACAATCATCACACAGCTCATTGGCCGCAAGCTTATCCCGCTCTCGTTCAACCAGCAGCGGCTGGAAGCGAATTTCCGCTTCAGGCTGGTGCGCGTGCGCGAGCATACCGAGGCCATTGCGCTCTCGCATGGCGAGGCGGATGAGCACAGCGCGCTGCGACATAGCTTCCAGGATGTAAGGGATAATTTCTGGGC
>JAKBCX010000091.1 GCA_021807465.1 Pseudomonadota bacterium
CGCGGGCCAAAATATGCTCGGCTCGGCCTTCCACAATGCCGGACCATGCTCATGTCCTTGCTCAACCTCGTCGATCCCGAATTGCGTGACGCCGCCCAGCGCCTGCGCGAGATCACGGCAAGCTACATGCCGCTCTCGCTGGAAAAACTCAGCCAGCGCCGCGCCGCCATCGCCGCGCTGGCAGCGCCCTGGCACGCGCATATCCCGGCCGAAGAACGGCAAATTCCGGGCGGGCAAGGCGCGCCTGATGTCACCATCTTCATCGTAAATGCCCAGAAAAACACAAAATCTCCCGCCATTTTGCACCTCCATGGCGGCGGCTTCAACGCCGGCTCCGCGCGCGCCGCCATGCCGCAAATTCAAGAACTGGCGGCCGCGCTGGGCTGCGTGGTGGTCAGCGTGGAATACCGCCTCGCCCCTGAAACAATTTTCCCCGGCGCCCTGGCCGATAATCTCGCCGCCCTACGCTGGCTGCACGCCAATGCCGCGCAAATCGGCGCCGATCCCGCGCGCATCGCCGTACTGGGGGAAAGTGCCGGCGGCGGCCACGCCACCATGCTGGCCCTGGCCGCGCGCGGCATGGCGGATTGCCCCATAAACTTCCTCTGCCTGCTCTACCCCATGCTCGACGACCGCACCGGCAGCACGCGCAAAGTCCCGCCGCATATCGGCACCTTTGGCTGGAATGAGGAGAGCAACCGCTTCGGCTGGGCCTGTTTCCTGGGCCAGGAACCCGGCACCGGCAGCGTGCCCGAGGCCGCCGTGCCCGCCCGGTGCCAAAACCTCGCGGGCCTGCCGCCAATTTTCATCGGTACCGGCACGCTCGATCTGTTTGTTGAAGAGAACATCGCCTTTGCCCAACGCCTGATCGCCACCGGCATCCCCACGGAACTCATCGCCGTCCCCGGCGCCATCCATGGGTTCGATATGCTGGCGAAAGACACCGCCATCGCCCAGCGTTTCACAGCGCAAAAGCTCACCGCCCTGCGCCGCGCCCTGGCGCTCTAATCCTCGCGGGGCGGCAAGGCCGAAGGCGGCTTCTCGCTCTTCCACGCCTCGCGGCTGTTCCTTATCTTCTGCCCCGCTTTTTCCCAAAACGCCTTGTTGCGGGCCATGAAGCGTATATTCAGCCTATCCGTATTACGGAATTCCAGCACCTCCACCCCTTGCGGCCCTGGCACATAGGTGTAGGGCACGTCGCTGCCCACAAAAAACCCATCGCCCGGCCCCAGAACCTCGTCACCCATCCTCAGGCTGCCGGCCGTTATGTAATACAGACAATCCGCCGTGTGCGAGTGCAGCGGCAGCGGATAACCGCTCTTGAACCACACCTTACTCAGGCTGAAGCCAGGTGCTGCATACACAAGCTCCACCACCTGCCCATGCGCATCATCCGGCCCCACCATGTAATGCGCCAGCCCTTCGGCGATGGCTGGCGTCAGGTCATCCAGCCGCATCACCTCATGCTCGTTATAATCCCGCGCCTCGGCGCCCCGGAAGATCTCGAAGCGCGGCGGTTTTTCCTCTTTCTCCCCGTTCATTCCAAACTCTCCGCCAGCACCGGCATGGCGGGCCTGCGGCGCCCGGCCGTAAGCGCTATCAGCCCCGTCACCCCCAGAAAAACAGCCACGGCGATAATCGCGCCGTTATACGAGCCGGTACGTGTGAATATAACAGCCGCCGCCGGCACGCAGGACACCGAGAATGGCAGAGAGATGAGATTCGCCACCCCATAGGCGCGGCTGAAACTCTCCCGCCCGAATGCCTCGGACAAAGCGTAGCTGAACACAGGCACCACCCCCGCGCCATTCAGCCCGATCAGCCCCACAAGCCCCACAGCCTCGATGAAAGGCGGATGCGCCAGCATCGCCAGCCAAAGCACGGCCGGCACCAGCGCCACACAGGCAATGGCCAGCACGCCGCCAATCTGGTCCGCCACCCAGCCATAAAACACCGTCCCCGCAATCCCCACCAAAGAACTGGTGGCAAGCATCGTCGCCCCTTGCGTGGCGGTCAGGTGCCAGCTCAGCGCCATGGGCACCATATGCGCGCCCAGCACCACCGAGCTTGTAGAAGACGCAATAAACGCGAAAAGCAGCACCCAGAAACGCGGCATGCCCAAAAGCGCGCCCATGCTCATCCCCGCGGCTTCATTATGCGCCACCACCTGGGCGGCCTGGTATCCCGGCGGCTTGTTCAAAACAAACAGGTTTACCACGAGAGAAACAGCCGAAAGCCCGGCCAGCGCCAGGTAGCTGGCCGTCAACCCGTGTTTCTGCAGCAGCCAGTTTATCGCCAGGGGCATCAGCGCCATGCCAATGGGCGTATTCACCAGCCCCAGCGCCTTGCCGCGATTCACGGCAAACCAGCGCGTAACCAGCGTGCCCGGCAGAATAACGCCAATGGCCATGCCCGGGCCAATCAGCAACCCATACGCCGCCAGATAAAGCGGGTAGGAATGGGTGAGCGCCAGCATCAGAAACCCCGCCACGCCAAGCGCCGCACCCAGCAGCATAAGCAGCCGCAGTGAAATACGCGCCGCCAATACACCAATAATCGGCGCGCTGATGGCAATGGCCAGATTAACCGCCGGTATGCCCAGCGTACTCAACGCCGTGCTTACATGCAGCCGTGCCCCCACCGCACTCAGCAGCACGCTGAACGTGCCATAAATGCAGGCCAGCACGATATTCCCGTTAATGAAGGCAATCACCGCCATCCATGGCGCGGCCGGGTGGTTCTTCGCGCCGGGCGGCGCGTCTTCAGCTTGCAGCATTCTGTTTCCTACCCACTCTTCCGGGCCGCTTTGCCGCGGCTTGTTATGGCTGGCCGCCGCATGGCACATGCGCGCAAGCTCGTCCTGACTATCTTCTTAGCGTGGCACAGAGCGGCCGCATAAATCAAGCATGCGGGCGCGCAAACAAAACGGCCCGGGATGTCTCCATCCCGGGCCGCTTTTTCAAACCAATATCAGCCTACCAAACCAGCGGCACTTCCTTCGGCCCCACCACGCCGCCCGGCCAGTATTCAATCTTCGTGCCAGGCTTAACCTTGAAGTTGGGAATCCGCCGCAGGAATTCCTGGATGCAAATTTTAACCTCCAGCCGTGCCAGATGCGCGCCCAGGCAGCTATGCGCGCCACCGGCAAAGGTCAGCACCGGCTTGCGCGGCCGGTGAAAATTCACCTCCGCAGGGTTGGGGAAAATCTCCGGGTCGTAATTGCAGGCCGGCAGAATGGAGGTCACCTTGTCGCCCTTCTTCATCTTCACGCCACGCAGCTCGTAATCGTGCCGCAGCGTCCGGCCCGAGAAGGTCACGGTGAACACGCGCAGCAATTCTTCAACAACATTGTTGATATTGTCAGGCGTGTCGACAATCTCCTGGCGCCGGTCCGGGTTTTCCGCCAGCCACAGGAAAATATGGTTCAGCGTGGCAAACACCGTATCCAGCCCGGCAATCCAGACGAAGAACAAAAAGCCAAATGTTTCCCGGGCAGACATTTCCTCGCCCCCCGGCCGGCCATTCACAATGGCGCTCACCAGCCCGCTATCCGGCTGGGCCTTCTTCTCCGCAATCACCTGGTTCAGGTATTGCGTCACCTCGCCCATCACCTGGCCCGCAATCACCCTGTCCTGTGCGTGCAGCAGCCCCATGGCCCAGCGCACGAATTCATCCATCATGTCACGCGGCAGCGCCATAATGTCGAGAAACACGCCAACAGGCAGCGGGCGGCCAAATTCCTTGGCGAATTCGCACTCACCCTTATCGATGAATTTATCAATAAGCTCATTGGCAAGCCTGCGGATACCGGTTTCCATCGCCAGCACGGCTTTGGGCGAAACCAGCGGATCGACCAGCGCGCGGTATTTGCGGTGCTCGGGCGGCTCTATCTCAAGCGGAATAATTTTCCAGTAATCATCCGGGTCACGCGGGAACGGCCCTGTGCCCTCGCTGGTGAAAATCTCAGGATGGCGCAGCACGAAATACGCATCGTCATACTTCAACAGATTCCACGCCGCCGGGCTATGGTCGCCATAGGAATACACGATCGGCGGGCAATTCTGGTGCAGCGCCGCCATAAACTTATGCGGCGCAGCCAAAAACTCCGCGCTCTCGGTAATACCCAACTTGCGCACCAGCTCGGGCGGCACATGCGGCGGAATTGTAATCTCGCCGCTTTCCGGCGCGGATGAAGCCATGGTCGCTCTCCTCAAAACCACCGCGCATGGCGGCGTGTTTTATTAAAATTGGGTTTCGGGCAGATAAACCACAATGCCGCTCAGCTCATCCGTCACATTAATCTGGCAGCTCAGCCGGCTGGTTGGCTTGCGCTCAGCGGCCGCAGCTTCCAGCATCTCGCTCTCAGTCTCGGAAGCCTGGCCCGCCTTGTCCGCCCAGGCTTCATCCACATAGCAATGGCAGGTGGCGCAGGCCAGGCCGCCGCCGCATTCCGCCACGATGCCGGCAATCATGTTATTGATTGCGCCTTGCATAATCGTGTCGCCAACTGGCACATCAACCTCATGCCGCGTGCCGTCATGCTGCACGTATGTCACCAACGCCATTTGCTAACTCCTCCAGCGCCCGGCAGGGGCGCTCTGCAAACCGGGCCAGTAGCAAATGCAACAATGCTGTGGAAGATCAGGCCCAGCACTCATCGGCACGGCGATTGACCAGCGCCCGGCCACAATCCAAATTCAGCCCGTCAGGCCGCATTCTGCGCCAGCACGGCCAAAATAGTCTCGCCATAGCGGTCCAGCTTGCTGCGTCCCATGCCCGGCACCTCGGCCAGGGCCGTCAGGCTGGCGGGCCTGGCCTCGGCAATGGCTGAAAGCGTGGAATCATGAAAAATCACATAAGCCGGCACGCGCTGCTCCTTGGCAATGCGCGCCCGTTCCTGGCGCAGCGCCTCAAACAAAGCCGTATCGCCGCCCGCCGCAAAGGCCCGGTCCGCGCGCTTGGCGGTCCGCGCCTTCACATCCCGGCGCAGATGCACCTCTTCCTCGCCGCGCAAAATCGGCCGCCCGGTTTCCGTCATCACCAGCGCGCCGTAATTCTCATGGTCCGTCTCCACCACGCCGCGCGCGGCAAGCTGGCGGAACAGCGACTGCCAGCCCTTGCGGTCCAGCTCTTTGCCCACCCCGAAGGTTGGCAATTTGTCGTGCCCAAAGCGCGTAATTTTATCCGTCTCCACCCCCAGCAGCACATCCACCAAATGCCCCACGCCAAAACGCTGCCCCGTGCGCAGCATGGCCGAGAGCGCCTTGCGCGCGGGCACCGTGGCATCCCAGGTCTCGGCCGGGGTAAGGCAGGTATCGCAATTCCCGCAAGGCTCGGGCAGCGTCTCGCCAAAGCAGCCCAAAATAGCCTGGCGCCTGCACCCCGCCGTCTCGCACACGCCAAGCAAGGCCTCCATCTTGCCCAGCTCCACGCGCTTCACCTCTTCCGGCGCCTCACCGTCATGGATCATCTTCTTGCGCAGCATCAAATCCTGCATGCCGTAAAGCAGCATCGTCTCCGCGGGCGCTCCGTCGCGCCCGGCACGCCCCGTCTCCTGGTAAAACGCCTCCAAACTGCCCGGCAAATCCATATGCACCACAAAGCGCACATCGGGCTTATCTATACCCATGCCAAACGCGATGGTCGCCACCAGCACCAGCCCATCCTCGGCGGCCAGAAACGCATCCTGGTTCCGCGCCCGCGTCCCGGCATCCAGTCTGGCATGGTAGGGCAGCGCGCGTATGCCATGGCTGTTCAGCGCCGCGGCGGTTTCCTCCACCGCATTGCGGCTCAGGCAATACACAATCCCGCTCTCGCCCTCATGCGTCTTCAAAAACGCCAGTAATTGCCGCATGGGCGAGGCCTTGGGCGCAATATTATAGCGTATATTCGGCCTGTCGAAGCTGGCGAGAAACAGCTCCGCCTCATCCAGCCCCAGCCGCCACCGTATTTCCTCGCGCGTCTGCACATCCGCCGTGGCCGTCAGCGCCATGCGCGGCACACCGGGAAAACGCTCGCGCAATTCCGCCAGCATCAGATATTCCTTGCGGAAATCATGCCCCCATTGGCTCACGCAATGCGCCTCATCAATGGCAATCAGAGAAATCTCGCGCCGCGTCAGCATGTCGAGAAATTCCGGCATCATCAGCCGTTCCGGCGCCACGTACAGAATATCCAGCGTTCCCGCGCGCAAATCCTGCCAAATCTGCGCGCGTTCCTCCTGAGTTATCGAGGAATTCAGCGCCGCCGCGTTCACCCCAAGCTGGCGCAAACTGGCCACCTGGTTGCGCATCAGCGCAATCAACGGCGAAACCACAATCCCCAGCCCGGGCCGGCTTAGCGCGGGCAACTGGTAGCACAGCGATTTACCTCCGCCCGTCGGCATCAGCACAATCGCGTCGCCCCCCGCCATAACGTGGGCAACCACCGCCTCCTGCTGCCCCCTAAAGCCGCGCAGCCCAAAGACGCTGCGCAACAAATCCTGCGGGGCGGCCAATACATCCATGGCCGCAAGCTAAACCGGCCGCGCCGCGCCGGGGAAGAGGCTCTACGCAGCCCTGTTGTCCACCAGCTCCTTCACCACGCCAGGGTCGGCCAGGGTCGAGGT
>JAKBCX010000092.1 GCA_021807465.1 Pseudomonadota bacterium
TCCGCCGCTTTGTCATACGGCGCGGTGACCTTGTAAATCACTTCCGTATCCGGCTGCAGCGTGCAGAACCCGTGCAGGAACCCGCCCGGCACCCAAATCTGCTTGCCATTCTCCGCCGAAATTTCCGCCGCCGCCCATTTACCGTAAGTTGGCGAACCTTTTCGTATATCCACCGCCACATCCCAGATGGCCCCGCGCACCACGCGCACCAGCTTGCCCTGCACGCTGGGCGCCACCTGGCAGTGCAGCCCGCGTATGGTGCCCACAGCCGCCGAGTAGGAATGGTTATCCTGCACGAAGCTCTCGTTAAACCCCTGCGCCGCTAATTTGCCCGCGTTCCAGCTCTCGGAGAACCAGCCCCGGCTATCGGCGAATTTCTGCGGGGTTATAATCAGCACCTCGGGGATGGAAAGACGCTCGATCTGCATTACGCGTGCACCCCTTGGGCAATATCGTGAAGAATGCGCCCCAGCTCGGTCTTGCCGATGAGCGCGGCGCGGGCCTCAAGCTGTGCGGCGTCGATAAAGCCCATGCGGAACGCCACTTCCTCGGGGCAGCCCACAAGGTTGCCTTGGCGGCTCTGGATGGTCTGCACAAAAGTGGCAGCTTGCAGCAGGCTATCCGGCGTGCCCGCATCCAGCCACGCCATGCCGCGCCCCAGCCGTTCCACGTGCAACGTGCCTTCCTGCAAATAGAGCTGGTTAAGGTCGGTAATCTCCAGCTCGCCGCGGGCGGATGGTTTTATGGTCTTGGCCAGCTCCACCACGCGGTTGTCGTAAAAATAAAGCCCTGTCACCGCCCAGGGCGAGAGCGGCTGCTTCGGCTTCTCCACAATCTGCACGGCCTTGCCGTCGGTATTGAAGCTTACCACGCCATAGCGCTCGGGGTCGCGCACTTGGTAGGCGAACACGGTGGCCCCTTGGGGCCGCGCGGCGGCGGCGCGCAGCAGGGTGGAGAGATGGTCGCCATGGATGAGATTATCCCCCAGCGCCAGCGCGCAACCCTCGCCATTAATCCAGCGCTCGCCGATGAGGAAAGCCTGCGCCAGCCCGTCCGGGCTGGGCTGCTCGGCGTAGGAAATATGGATGCCCAGATGCGCGCCATCGTGGAACAGGCGCTGGAATTGCGGCAAATCTTGCGGGGTTGAGATAATCAGCACTTCCGTAATACCGGCCAGCAGCAGCGAGCAGAGCGGGTAATAGACCATTGGCTTGTCGTACACCGGCAGAAGCTGTTTGGAGCTGGCCTGGGTAATGGGGTGCAGCCTGGTGCCAGAGCCGCCGGCCAGAATAATGCCCTTCCTGATCATTTCGTTCCCCCCAGCCTTTGCCCCGCATATTTTTGCGTGCGTATGCCCTGCCACCAGGCCGTGTTGGCCAAATACCATTCCGCCGTGGCGCGCAGGCCGCGCTCGAAATCATGCGCCGCCCGCCAGTGCAGCGCGGCCTCTGCCGTTGCAGGGTCTATCTCGTAGCGGTGGTCATGGCCTGGCCGGTCGGTCACATAGGTAATCAGCCGTTCACGCGCGCCGTTCGGGCTGGGCAGCTTCTCATCGATAATGGCGCAGATGGCTTTCACTACATCTATATTCCGCCGGGGCTGCTTGGCGCCGATGCAATAGGTTGCCCCCGGCACGCCTTGCAGCACCACTTTCAGCAGCGCCTCGGCATGGTCCTCTACATACAGCCAGTCGCGCGTGTTCAGCCCCCGGCCGTAAACCGGCAGGGGCTTTTCCTCGATGGCGTTAATCAGCGTCAATGGGATCAGCTTTTCAGGAAATTGCCACGGCCCGTAATTATTGGTGGTGTTGGATACGATAACCGGCAGCCCGTAAGTATGCATCCAGGCACGTGCCAGATGGTCCGACGCCGCCTTGCTGGCGGAATAGGGGCTGCGCGGGTCGTAGGGTGTGTTTTCGTTGAAGGCGGGGTCTGCGTCCTCCAGCGCGCCGAAAACCTCGTCGGTTGAGATGTGGTGGAAGCGGAATGCCTCACGCTTCTCGCCCGCCAGCGTGCCGTAATAATCCCGCGCCGCCTCGAGCAGCGTGAAGGTCCCCGTAATGTTGGTGTGGATGAAATCCGCCGGCCCGTCGATGGAACGGTCCACATGGCTTTCCGCCGCCAGATGCATCATCACATCGGGCTGATGCGCGGCAAAGGCGGCACGCATGGCGGCGGCGTCGCAAATATCGGCCTGTATAAGCGTGTGGCGAGGGTGGGTCAGCGCCGCTTCCAGCGCCTCGCGCGAGGCGGCGTAGGTCATTTTGTCGATATTGACGATTTCATGCCCCGCGCGGATGGCGTGCCGCGCCACTGCCGAGCCGATAAAGCCGCATCCGCCAGTGAGGAGTATTTTCATTTAGCAAGTCCCGCAAACCAAGAGCCACCCGAATGCGGGCTGTTCAATCAGACCTTACGGCGCCTGGCAACCTTCTTCGGCGTCTCCGGCTGGACCGTGAGCTGTGCCGTTACCCTGGCCAGGTCCGCCGCCTGCGCCGCCCGGGCCTGCTTGCCCAGCTTCAGCGCCTGCGCGGCTAGTGCCTGCATACGGCCAATCTCATCCAAATGCTCCTGGGGCGAGAGGCGCTGCGTCACCCCGCCGCCATGGCGCCGGTGGGTGTTCAGCGGCTCGGCCACATAGGCAATCTGCCCTTCCTGGACCGCCATCAGCGCCAAATAGAGCCGCCAATCCCCCGCCAGCTTCCATGTGGCAAGGTCCGGCACCGCATCCAGCGCGCGCAGCAGCGCCGCGCGCTGCCACAGCACCGCGCTTACATTGGGGATGAGGTTGCGCGTGGCGAGGAATTGGGCGGCGAAATCCCGCCCGTCCCACAGGCCGGATTGCATGAGCCCTTTCGCGCCGGACTCGAAATAATAAGATTTATAATCCGGCATCACAGGCTGGCCGTTCTCATCCACCGCGCGGCTATCGGTAAAGGCCATAAGCGGGGCAGGGGCCTCGCGGCAGGCCGCCACCAGCCTTGCGAGCATGCCGGGTGCGGCATCGTCATCGGCCTCGCACAGCCAGATATACTCGCCCTTGGCCTCCTCAGCCGCGCGGCGCCATTGCGCGAACACACCCGCGTTTTTGGTATTGGCGATGATACGCATCTCCCGCCCCGCATCTTCGGCCAGTTGTGCCGCCACGGCCACGGAGCCGTCGGATGAGTTGTCATCGAGGAATAATATTTCCGCCACGGGATGCGTCTGCGCGAAAATGCCGGCAAGGCGGCCGGGCAAATAGCGCGCATAATTATAATTCAGAACGGCCACGCTCACCTCGGCGAGGTCAGGTTCCACGAGGTGCAAAAGTTTCCGCATATATGCCGAAAAATCAAAAGCCTCCGCCGCCACGGCAGCCAAACGCGGCCGGGCAGCCGCCAGCTTTTTATGGTCGAGCAGCGAGGCCAGCGCCTCCGCGAAGGCATCCAGGTCCGCATGCGGCACCACCAGCCCGCCGCCTGTACCGCGTAGCAATTCGGGAATCCCGCCGCTCTCCTCAAACGCCACGCAGGGTGCGCCAGCGCCCAGCGCCTCCATCACCACTGTTGGCAGCGGGTCTTCGCGTGAGGGCAGGGCCAGCACATCGGCGGCGGAGAAATAATCCGCGATAGTGCTGGTGAATGGCATATGGATGAAATACCCGGCCTGCGCCGCCGCCGCCATTTCCGGGGCGAGATAGGTCTTCACCATGCCTTCCACATCGCCCGCCCAGAGGAACTTCACATCTCCGCGCTTAGAAAACTTCCTTGCTAGCTGCAGGAATAAATCGAACCCTTTGCGTATATGCGCGAAACCCGCGCCAAGCACGAGAAATTCCTTCGCCCCTATCCCCAACTCATTGCGCAGCCTGGCCCGCGCCGCCGCATCGAAGCGGACCTGGTGGTAATTGCCCTGTGCCAGAATTGCGGCATTGGGCAATGCCAGCTCCACCGCGGCGGCAAATTTATCGCGCAGATAGGCGGAGGAGAACACGACATGCCTTGCCGCCTCGGCCCCCTGGCGCGCTTGTGCTTCCAGATTATACTCATGCAGCAATTGCGGCAGCTCATGCACAAGCATGGTGGCTTCGATGCCGCGCTCCGCCGCCCAGGGAATAAGCCTTGAGGAGGCCGCGCTGTTGACGATGGCGCGGCGTATGCCCATGGCGCGGTAGCGTTCAAGCTGGTGGCAGATGAGCTTGCGGTCCGCTATCACGCTCACCTCGGCCCCACGTACATATTCATCCAGCAAAGGCCCGCCGCGCAGCAGCAGAATTTGCAGACGCATGCCATATTGCCGGTGCAAATGCCGGGCAATATGCAGCAGCAGTAATTGCGCCCCGTGAGGCTCGGCATCATGCCCCACGAGCAGCAGCCCGCCGGTGAAATCATCCCGCGCCTGCGCGCAAATGGCGCGGGACGTGGCGTTGAGATAGGCGGCGCCGGAATGAAGGTCAGGCTCCAGATACGCGCCCTCGGCCCATTCATTCCACGCATTCACACAAATCACGCGCTCGCCATGAAACGGATTTTTCTCTGTGTATTCAACCAGTTTTTCCAGCCAGCCCTGGTACAAGGCGGGTGTTGCGCCATGCAGCACCAGCCCCTTGCCCTCGCGCCTGGGGTCATTATCCCAGCTTGGCACGATGGTCCTTATCAGCGGAAATTCGGGGATGGGCAGGTTGAGTGCCGTTTTGGCGAAATCCGCATAATCATGCACTGTCGCGGCAAAATCCGGGTCCAGCGGTGTCAGCGTATCCTCGATATGTTCCGCAACCTGGCTGATTTTATGCGGTGGAAATTCCACCGCGCCATCCAGCCCGTAAGGGCGCGGGTCATAATCTTCTCCCAAACTTTGTGCCATGATGATAAGCGGGGTCTCGCCATGCTGCATACGGAACATCTCCCGCCATGCGGCAATGCGCGCCCGCGCGCCGGGAATAATCCCGGGCCGGTAGAGCATCAGCAGCGGCCGCCCATCAATGCGTATATAGCGCGCATCGGCAAACATGCGGGCGAAATGCGCCACCAGCGCCTCGTCATCGCTTTCCAGATATTGCTGGGCGATGAGCACCTCATGCTCCATCCCGTCCCAGCGCCGAGTCCAGTTCTCATTCGCCCACATGGTGCAGAAGGAGAAATCGAGGCTCTTGTCAGCCAGAAACAATTCTAGCGGTTTTTCCAGCAGGCGGTGCCGGTTGAACCAGTAGGTGTAGAACACGAACCCTTCCAGCCCCGCGCCCTTGGCCATTTCCACTTGGCGGCGCAGTGTTTCGGGGTTTTCCAAATCGTAAAACCCCAAATCGCGCGGCACGCGCGGCTGCACATGCCCCACAAAGCGCGGGCTGGCGCGCATCAAATTGGTCCAGTCGGTAAACCCTTTGCCCCACCATGCATCATTCTCCGCCACGCGGTGGAATTGCGGTAGGTAATAGGCCAGCAGCTTGGCGCGCTTGGCCGTGCCCGCCGGTACGGGGCTGAATTCCTCGAAATGCGGCGCGCGGCGTGTGGCGTGGCGCACCATCGCCGCCACATCGCGCGAGGCATCGGCGCTGGTGGCCAAGCCCGGGTTGCGCTCGCGGTTGGCGATATAGTGCAGCAGCGGGTTCTCATCGCCAAGCTGCGCGGCATAGCGAGTCTGATAGAATTTCAGGTCAAACCCCGGCGCCGGATTGCGCCCTTCCTTCACCCCAAACAGCA
Organism: Pseudomonadota bacterium; assembly: GCA_021807465.1. GTDB lineage: Bacteria > Pseudomonadota > Alphaproteobacteria > Acetobacterales > Acetobacteraceae > Acidocella. The sequence continues at coordinate 5,681 of JAKBCX010000092.1, forward strand.
GAAAATGCTCGAACGGGTCGATGCGCGACTGCGCCACATCCGGGTTGCTCTCAAGGTAGAAAGCCGGGTCGAACACCGGCAAGGGGCTGACCTCGCCGCTCGCCCGCCGCTCCAGAAAATGCTTCAGCGCCAGCTCACCCTGAGGCACCTCATAGGTGGCGCGGTACCAAACGGGGTTAAACCAGGGGCAGGGCGCGCGGCCCTCGGCCTCGCCAAAGGCAATGTAGTGCAGCAGCGGATTCACCCCAGCGCTGGCCACTTCCGGGTTCTGCTTCAAATACCAGCCCGTATCGAAATACGGGTTAGGCTTGGCCCCCTCGCGCCAGCCCGTGGCGCAGAAATGCTCCACCCCATCGCCGCCTCGCCCGGCCTGGCCGCGGTGCTGGCCGAGATACCAGGCGGAAAGAAACACCCCGCTCTGGCGGATAACGCGGATTTCGGTCTGCAATTGCTGCACGTTCACGGGCAAAGCCTCCTGCGCCATCATGCACGCAAGCGGCGTGGCCTGTCACTCCATCACATGCAGCTCATCCATCTCCACTTCCTGGTGCTTTGCCGGCTTGCGCATCAGCAGTAGGCAGGCAAAGGCGGGCAGGGTGGAGAGCATCATGAACTTGAAATCATCCACATAGGCAATAATCGAGGCCTGGCTGCCGATCAGCCCGTCCAACTGCGCGGCCCCGGCATGGGTGGCCGGGTTCAGCATGGCCGTTACAGCCCCACCTGCCTGCAGCGGGCGCGAGAATGGCGTAACCGCCGAACTCAGCACTGCATGCTCGTATTGCGTCATGTGGTCCAGTATCCAGGTGGTGAGCGACACGCCGATGGCCGCCATCACGCTGCGCACCAGTGCCAGCATCGCCGCGCCCTGCGTGCGTAAATCTGCGCGCAGCGTTTGGAACGAGATGA
>JAKBCX010000093.1 GCA_021807465.1 Pseudomonadota bacterium
CGCCGCTGGCGTGCTGGTGGATTTGGGCGCCATGTTCCCCCTGCCCGAGGAAATGACCCTGCACATGACCGGCGGCGCCACCTACCGCGCCCGCCGCTGCTGGGCCGTGGGCACCAAGGCCGGGCTGGCCTTTATAGGCCCGCAGACCATGAGCGGCGAAACGGCGGAGAAACTAGCCCAGCTAGGCGGCATGCTGCGCGCCCAGGGCCTGCCCGCCACACTGGCCGCGCTGCGTTCGCAACGGTTTTTCGAGAATGATGAGGTACGCCGCGTGGCCGAGGCGGCCGAGGCGGCGTATTTACGGCTGGAGGCTGTGCTGGTGGGGTAGGGGTGGTTACGACCCTACACAGACGCTTGCCCCGCCTTCAACAACCCCCGCAAAGCCGTCATTCCTGGCAGTCGCACATCTCCGTCGCAAAAGATCGCATCAAGTAACAAATATGTGCGACACGATAACATTATGAAGTCGAAATATTACGCGCCATCGGTGAACATGCACAAAGTTTGTCCAATGCTCCGCTCGCCAAGTATGCAGCCAATTGGCCTGCAAATAAGCTCCATTTAAGAGTTGGGGCCAAGTGTACAAGGAGGTTGATAACACGCCAGAGCCACGGTGCTGCTTTTCCAGCAAACTTAACGCGGCTGCGCCACTTCAACGGGACCCGCGCGAGGAGCACGTCTGCTACCTCCCCGATTCTCGAGCGGCTCCTGCACCATTCTAGCCTTTTACAGAAGAACTCCCGTGCAGCCTCAACGGTGTCGAAACCTGCCTGGGTAAGAATAGGTTCAAGAGCGGCTTCGAACTGCTTCTTCGTTAGTGCGTCATATTGTTCGCGCGTTATGGAATTAAGGGCAGGCGCATCAGTTGAACGTAGTGCAGAGCTTACTTGTTTCTCGACCGCTGTGCTTGACTTTACAACCTGCAGAAACAATTCAAACTCATTCAACGGCTCTCCATTGTCCCCTAGCTCGTCGAGCCATCTCAGTAGTTTGCCGATCAGGGTCGTGGTCTTCTTAGTTTCTATGGGCATGTTGGTTTCTATAGGCATGTTGAAATTCTCCTTGGTCCCTTACCCTGCCTTATTACCGGCCTTGGTGGCGTACGCGCGTTTCATGCACGCCGCCCAATTTGTCCGCCCCGGCAACGCGGTGCTGCCGACGCCATCAGCATCCAGTCAAACGAGGCTGTTCTCAACCAGTGTGCACAGATCCGCGAGCGATTCGGCCGTCTGGTCGCTTTGCTCCATGAACTACTGCCGGTTTGATGGACAGCAGGTTAAGTTAACGCGACTTTGATCCCGAACTCCATAGGAGGTGTCCATCTCTGTAATTTACTTAAAGATTCAGGGTTTTACCTACCGGAAAATCGGCTGATCTTTGCTGCTTATTTAATAAATTATTGCATTTTCAATGCAATGTCTGAAACCACGAATCTTACGTTGAGCTATCGGACTTGTTGGCGCTTATAGAATATTGGTTCAGGGGTAATTTTGACTGTTGTGCAACTTAGGATTCATGCGACAGACAGGGGCCATGACATAGGTCCGCTTTACCTGCCAGCCCCTTCTTAAGCAGACCGGCAGCAATCCCCCGATCCCCTACCGCCGCTCATAAACCTCCACCCCCGGCCATCGCCTGATCAGCCGGTAGCGCGAGGCCAGCGCCGCATCCAGCACCGCATAAACAGCCATATTCCCCGTTTTCGGCCCCGGCGGCGGGTTTCGGCGCACAATATATTGCGGCTTTCCATCCAAAATGCGCCGCACCTCCGCCAGCGGGTGCACCCCGGCCACACCCGGCAGGGTCAGCTTGGTCAGTTCCGAGGGCAGTACGAAGCGCGTGGGCGGGGTAAGGCCGGCAAGGGCGTAGATAATGGGCTGGTAGTCGAACACATACAGGCTGTGCGCGTCCGCCGCCTTCAGGCTGGCGGCCACTTCCGCCGGCACATCCGGCCCGGTGGCGTAGCGCAGCGCGGTAAACCCGGCATAAAGTGGCAAGGGCAGCAGAAAGAGCAGCAGCAAATCTCGCACCACCCCGCCGGGCGCCAGCCGGGCAAACGCGCAGCCCGCCAGCACACAAAGCGGCGGCAGGCATTCCAGAAAATAATGGTCGTAGAAAAAGCGCGCCGAGACCGCGCCAATAAGCGCGCCTAGCAGCCAGAGCAGCGGGAAATTGCTGGTAAAGCTACGCCCCCGCGCCACCAGCGCCATGGCCGCGGCCGTAAGGTAAAGCGGCCCCCAGCGCCAGAATTGCTGAGACAGCGCCCATTGCAGCGCGTTCGGGTTGGGCGGTGTGGCAATGGCGCGGCGTAAATTGCTCACCACGCTGCATTGCCACCATAGCGGCAATTGCCCCGCGGCGGCGTAAAGCCCGGCAGTGGCCAGCACTGGCAGCGCCGCCGCCATGGCGGCACTGGCGGTGCTGGCAAAACCGCGCCTCTGGTACAGCAGCAGCAACACAAATAGCGCCTCCGGCGCCATTACATACTTAATCATAAAGGCGCAGCCCAAAGCCAGCCCAGCCAGCCAGGCGGGTGCCTCGGCCAGCACCGCCAGCACCGCCAGCGCCGTGCCGGTGGCCATAAACAGCTCGGTATTGGCCGAAAGCCCGTCATTAGAGAGCGAGCCGATAACCACCAGCCAGCCCGTTACCCAGGCGGCGGCGCGGGTGCGGGTGAGAATTTCCGTAATGCGGAAACAAGTGGAAGCCAGCAGCCCCACGCATAAGGCCGTGGCCACCCGCATGGCCGCCACACCGGGAATAATGCTCTGGAACGCCGCGAATATGGCGTAGATGCCAATCGGCTTGTTGTCCCAGATGGTGGTGTAGGGCAGATGCCCAGCCCGCCAGGCCTGGGCCATAAGGAAATACAGGCTCTCATCCCAGTCCAGAACCGAGCGGTGCAGGACGGGCAGGCGCAGCAGCAAGGCGGCGGCCAGAAAAAGCAGCAAGGGCAGGGCACGTTTCACACCGCCCATGCTTGCCAGCGCGCCGCTTGCGGGGCAAGACGGGCACCAAACTGGAGGGCAGCATGAAGCGGTTCGGATTGGCAATTCTGGCTTCAATGGCGCTGGCGGGCGCGGCCTGCGCGCAAACGGTGAATGACGACCCAACCGGGCCGCAGCCCACTCTACCCACGCAGCCGCTCAGCATCACGTCCGATAACGGCACGGTGTATCATTTCACTGTGGAGCTGGCCGAAACCCCGCAGCAGCAGGCCACCGGGCTTATGTGGCGCAAATCCCTGGCCGCCGATGCCGGCATGCTCTTCCCCCAGCAGCCCCCCGCCCCGGCGGAGTTCTGGATGAAGAACACCATTATCCCGCTGGACATCGTGTTCATCGGCACGGACGGTAAAATTATCTCCATTGCCGAAAATGCGGTGCCCTACAGCCTGCGCCCCCTGCCATCTGGCGGCACGGTAGAGGCCACGCTGGAGTTGCAGGGCGGCATCACCGCCAAAGATGGTATCAGCGTTGGCGATAAGGTGGTTGCCAAGGGGCTAAGTGGCGGCTAAGCCGCAAAGCACATTGAGCGGGGCGTGGCGCAGCCTGGTAGCGCGCTTGTTTTGGGTACAAGAGGCCCCCGGTTCGAATCCGGGCGCCCCGACCAGTAGGAGAAGATCATGCGGGCACGTATTTACCAAACCCCCAAATCTGCCATGCAGTCTGGCCTGGCGCGCACGCATAAATGGACCCTGGAATTCGAACCCGAGCGCCAGAAGCTGCGTGACCCGCTGATGGGCTGGACCGGCTCGGACGATATGCGCCAGCAACTGCGCCTCACCTTCGATTCCCGGGAGGAGGCCGTGGCCTACGCCGAAGCCGAGAACATCCCCTACGACCTCGAAATTCCCCCGGCGCGGGTAAAAAAGCCCAAACTCTACGCCGATAATTTCCGCGCCGACCGCAAGGAAAACTGGACCCACTAACCCGCCTTGGCTACCAGGGCAGGGCAAGGCTTAAGCGCCCTTAGCTCAGCTGGATAGAGCACGAGACTTCTAATCTTGAGGCCGGTGGTTCGACTCCACCAGGGCGCGCCAAGCTGAACATAAGCCTGCTCGTGGGGCCTTGCACCTCAACCTCACACCATCCGGGGCACAATCACAGGCAGCTCCGCCGTCGTGCGTATTCCCGCCGTGGCTTCCACCACATAGGGCACCGCATTCACCACACGGTACGCGGTAATGCCCGCCATTGCCGGTGGGAGTTTCTCGCCCGACACGGGGAATGTCACATTAATATCTATCGGCGTGTCACCTTCAATAACCAGGCGCCAGCCATTGGGGCGCAAATCCCAATCCTGGTCCACATCTTTGGTGCAATACCAGTTCACGCGAAACAGAATAATCTGCCGCCCGCCACGCATGCCGGCAATGGTCACGCGCTGCGCGGCCAGCGCGCCTTGCTCAATCGGCGTGCCGCCTGGCAGCAGGAAGCGTTCCTTGGCCCCGGCCATCTCGCCAAACACCCGCACATCATCCAGCGTCATGCCTAGCGCCTTGGCCACCATGTCCACCGATTGAATAAAGCCATGCGCATGGTGGTGCAGCAAAGCGGGGTCGAATTCCCCGGTAACCGGGCGGCCAAAGCCCATGCCTTGCGTCACCTGCACATCCGGGCAGCTCAGTGGAATATCGGCGAATTCGTCGATAATCATGCAATCCATGTTGCGGGACATAGAGGCGGCAACCATCGGCAGCGCCTCGGAACTAAAGCCGGGGCTGGAGCCGGAGGCGTGGATGGAGGCATTGCCCTTGCGGCAGGCTTCCTCGGTGCGGCGGCGCACTTCCGGGTCCATTTTGGCAGGGTTGAGAAAATCCACGCGCGAGGTGGCAATATTGATCCCGGCTTCCAGGAAACGGCACACATCGTCCAAATTGCAGCCATCCTGTACCGCCACCACGCAATCGGGCTTGGCGCGGATAATCGCCTCAATATCGCGCGTGGCCTTCACGCCCGTGGGGGGCAGGCCGCATAGCTCGCCCGCATCCTTGCCCTCTTTGGCTTCAGAGTGAACATACACCCCCACCAGCTCGAATTGCGGGCTGCGGATCAGCTCCTTCAGCGCGGCCACGCCAATGCGGCCCGTGGCCCATTGCGCCACGCGGTATACGCGCGCCGGGGGTGGCAGGTGCAGGGTCAAAACTTCGGCGGTCATCGCTTCTACTCCCTAGGCAAGCATTGTTGGTTGGGCACCAGCTATACGCAGAGTTGGCGCCTGGCGCCACGGAAAAACCGGCGCCACGCAGGTTTTTTTGACATATTCGAATATTTTCAAATATGGTTTGGCCAGCCGCCACAACAGAAGCGGCCACACATGCCGGGAGATATTATGCTGGACGCCGCATCCATTATTGCCGAAGCAGAGGCCAAGGCCGGCATTGCCGACAACGAAACAAATATCCGCGGCAACCTGGCGCGCCTGCTATCCTCTCTGCGTGAGAGCTTCCCTATGTCCGCCGAAGGGGAGGAGCGGGTACGCGCCATGTTCTTGATGGATGCCGTGAACAGGCTGGAGAGCCTGAAATGGGTCCGCGATTACCCGGAAATCGCGGACGAAGTGATCGAAGCCCCCGTATTCCTCATGGGCCTGCCGCGCTCCGGCACCACCTATTTCCAATATCTGTTTGACCGCGACCCCCGCTTCCGCCTCATCCGTACCTGGGAATCCGTCATGCCCTCGCCCCCGCCGGGCTTCGATGCGGAATCGGTGAAACGCCGCCGCGCCGCCTGGGGGGAGATGCAAAAAAACCGTGGCCATGCCGAAGGCTTTGAGGCAATGCATCTGTACGACGAGGATGGCTCGGATGAGTGCCATGCTTTTCTGGAGCAAAGCTACGGCGCGGCGGGGCTGCATAATTTGCTCCGCGTCCCGGCCTATTTCGATTGGCTGCTGGATGGGTGCGATCTGGTGGAAACCTACCGCATCCATAAGCGCCAGTTGCAATGCCTGCAGTGGCGCGGCCCGCGCAAGCCATGGGCGCTGAAATACCCCAACCACGTCATCGCAATGAACGAGATACTGCACGTCTATCCCGATGCGCGCTTTGTAATGACACATCGCGACCCCGCGCAGGTCGTGGCTTCCATTGCCAAAATGAGTTTCAAGCTGCGTTCCATGCGTGCCGCCGGCAAGGTGAACAAGCACGAGGTGGGGCGAGACATGCTGCATTTCATCGAGCGCCATATTGGCCGCATCATGGAATTTGATGCCGGGCCGCAAGGCGGGCGGGTGATTCATGTGGATTACTACGCGCTCGCGGCCAACCCGGTGCGCGAGATGCGCGCGATTCATGAAGGGCTGGGCCTGGATACGCCTGAAGACGTAACCAGCGCCGTGGCAGCCTGGCACGCGGCCAACCCCAAGGATGCGCGGGGACGCAACGAATACACGCTGGAGGAATACGGGCTGGACGCAGCAGCCATCCGCGCGCGGTTCGGCGATTACGTCGGGCGCTTCGGCATTCCCGCCGAGGCAGACGGGCTGACGAGATAACACGTAACTGTGAGAATGGAGAGTGTTACATCGTACCGCAACGGGGGATGTTGCATCTTGTGCTGGAG
>JAKBCX010000094.1 GCA_021807465.1 Pseudomonadota bacterium
CATCGGCGCCGCTGGGCTGCTCGCGGCGCAGCCACAACCGCGCGCGCGCAATAAGGGCAAAATAATCGGCGTAGAGCAGCGCCATCAGCCCGACTCGAAGAGCGGCGCCCGGCATGCCCCAGAAATCGATGAAGATGAGGCCGATCGTGCTGATGCCGATCAGCGAAATGCCGATCATGATGTAGCTGAAATCAGTTGCCTGATCGAGGGCGATCCGGTCTTTCATATCCGCCGGAATAGGGCCGCCGCGCGCGGCGTTGCGCAAGCCGCGCCCTACCTGCCGGGCGAGTCGCATGGCATGGCGCGGCCAAGCTAGCGCGCCCTTCCTGTCTTCCAACGGGCCGGATGGTCTCACGGCTGAAATCGCTCTGTCCTCCCAATTCGTGCCGGGCAATTTGGCGGGGCCAGCACGCCCAGCGAAGAGATGGGCTGCACAACCTTACGTACGTTTCTTATACACGCCCCTGGCAAACGGCTAATAAAATTTTCTTTGCGGTACAATTTACCACGCCCCCAGCCGTGGTTGAGAGTAAATTAAGCACGCCTGGGTAGTAAAGCGAGCACCCCTAATGCCGTAACGATTGCATAATTACCCAAAAGACAACTTCCGGTTTATCCAATAGATTAGCTGCATTTTCTCATGTAAAATATCATAATTATCAAAAAAACCCAAGGCTATTTCGTGAATAATTTTATTTCGAATAAATAACTTACGCGTTTTTTTCTCACAGCTCTAGAGAGAAATGATTAACAATTATTCTTGTTTTGGTTGCAACAGGAGTAATGTTAATGAGTTCTCTACTTGTTTCTTCGTCCCGCACCGTCGCCCGCACCCGTGCCCGGCCGCAACTCCTCGAAGCCGGGCTGACAGCCCGGCTGGCGCTGGATGAGCGGACCAAGGCCGATGCCTATGCCGTCCGCCACGACAGCTACCTCTCCGGCGGGTTCATCGACCCCCGGCCGGACGGGCAGTTTTCTGATGCCGATGACCTGAAGCCGAATAACCAGTGCGTTGTCATCTACCAGTACGGGCAGCCCGTGGCCTCGGTACGGCTATGCCTGCTGGATCTGGTGACCACAGAACCGGGCTGGGATGAAATTCCGGCGCTCCGCATTTTCCCCGAAGAGGTAACGGCACTGGCGCTCAATACGGCGCCAGGCCGGCTCTCGCGGCTCATCGAGATCAACCGCCTCGTGCGGCACCCCGATTATGCCGACAACTACCAGCTCGTGTTCGTGCTGTACCGGTTCGTCTCGTACCTGCTGATGAGCGCCAATGCCGACCTCATGCTCTCCTGCGTGCGGCGGAATCACACGCCTTTTTATAAGCGCATGCATTTTGAGTACGTGGCCGGGCCGCGCCGCTATGCGGGCGTGAGCTTCGAGACCAATTTGATGGCCTGCACCATGGGCGGGGTGGAGCTGATCCGCAAGGAAATGCCCATCGTCGGCGCCGATTCGCGCAGCATCGATTCCTACGCCGCGCTGATGGCCGGCGAGACCGTCTCCGTTTTCCATAATTCCTAATCTCACCTCTTTTTTAAGAAGGTTAACGACCATGCATATTCTGCCGATGATTCTGACCGGTGCCGACGCCACCACCTGCTTTGCCGCTTTCGCCTGGGGGGTGAAGGGGCATTTCCGTTCCACGGGCGAAATGCCGATAGGCATGAAGCTGACCAGCCTGCTCTCCACCGTGCTGTTCCTCGTTTTTCTGTGGCACATGCGCGATGGCGCAACCGCCTTCTGGCTGGCGGGTCTGGCGCTGTTCACCGCGTCTCTTGGCCTGTTTGCCGCCGCCATTCTCGCCAGCCGGGCAACCCCGCCTACCCTGGCGTTCGATACGGACCAGCCGAGCTTCCTGCTGCTCAGCGGCCCCTACCGTTATGTGCGGCACCCGTTCTATCTGGCCTATGTGCTGTTCTGGTTCGGCACCGCCCTTGTTACCCACGGGCTTGCGGGCTGGATCGCCCCGGTGCTGATGACCGGATTGTATGTCGAGGCCGCCACGCGGGAAGAGCGCAAATTCGCCAATTCACCTCTCGCCGCCGCTTATGCCCAGTACCGCACCCGCGCCGGGCTGTTCTGGCCCCGTCCGCGCACGATGATCGCGGGCTGAGCCTTATGGCGCCAAGGGGGCATTGCCCCCCTTGGCCCGGCGGTTGCGTAATGGCTAAATGCGGGCATGAATGACGCAACGGGTGCATCGCCGGCAATGGCGCAATGGTTCGCCATCAAGGCGAGGCACGAAGACGCGCTGCTGTTTTTCCGCATGGGCGATTTTTACGAGCTGTTCTTCGCGGATGCGCAGGCGGCAAGTGCTGCTTTGGATATTGCCCTGACGGCCAGGGGGCAGCACCAGGGCCAGCCCATACCCATGTGCGGCGTGCCGGTGAGCCAAGCAGAAATGTATCTGGCCCGGCTGATACGGCGCGGCTTCCGCGTGGCGATTGTGGAGCAGATGGAAGACCCGGCGGAGGCCAAGGCGCGCGGCGCCAAGGGGCCGCTGCGGCGCGACGTGGTGCGGCTGGTCACACCGGGCACGCTGACAGAAGAGGCGCTGCTGGAAGCCGGAAGAGCGAATTTTCTGCTGGCCGTGGCGGTAAATGGCACCGCGCTGGGCGTGGCCTGGGCGGATATTTCCACCGGGCTGTTCGAGACTGAGGCCACTGATACCACCGGTCTGGGCGCGATTCTGGGGCGGCTGGACCCGGCGGAGATATTAGCGCCGGATGATATTGAGCTGGGGCCTTTTGCCACGCGGCGCGTGGCCACGGGGCGGCTGGCCATGTCCGCCCCCGCCTCTCCCGAGGCCGCCAAGCGCGAGCTGGCGCAACGATTTGGCGCCGCGAGCCTGGACGCGTTCGGCGAGTTTTCCGGCGCCGAAGCGCTGGCGGCCGCGCAGGTGCTCTCATACATCGCGGCAACGCAGATGGGGGCAAGCCCGCATCTCGCGCCGCCGGTAAGCGCCGGAGTGGCGGGCAAGCTGGCCATGGATGCGGCGACACGGGCAAGCCTGGAACTGCTGGCCGCAAGGGGCGGCACAGAAGCGGGAAGCCTGCTGGGCGCGGTAAAGCGCACGGTAAGCCCGGCGGGCGCGCGCATGCTGGCCGCCTGGATTGCGGCACCCTTATGCGATTTGGCGCCGCTTGAGGCGCGCCAGGCGGCATGGCTGGCGCTGCGCGGCGCGAGCCATGCCGAGGCCGTGCGCAACGCGTTGCGTGGCACGCCGGATATGGCACGGGCCTTGGGGCGCATTGCGCTGGGCCGGGCCAGTCCGCGCGATTTGGTGGCGGTGAAATGTGGGCTGGAGGTGGCGGCACGGCTGCAAACCCTGCTGCCGGGCGGCACAAAATTGCTGGACGAAGCCATACAAGCTCTGAACCTCGCGCCAGAATTGCTGGAAACATTGCACGCAGCCCTGGCCGAACCCGCGCCGCTGCGTCTGGAGGATGGCGGGGCGATTGCAACGGGCTTTGATGGCGAGCTGGATGCGGAATGCCGCCTGCGCGACGATACCAAGCAGGTGGTTGCCGCCTTCCAGAGCGAACTCGCGCAGCGTTATGGCGTGGCGAGTTTGAAAATCCGCCATCACGCGCAGCTTGGCTATGTGCTGGAGGCCCCGGCGGCAAGCGTGGAGAAGTTGCGGGAATTTCCCGAACTTTTGCTGCGCCAGGGCATGGCCAGCGGGGCGCGCTTCACGCACCCCGAACTCTCGGAGCTGGACCGGCGCATTACCGAGGCGGCGGCACGGGCAGCGGCGCGCGAGCGTGTGGTGTTCGGCTGGCTGGTGAAGCAGGTTCTAGCCGTGGCGGAGGCGCTGGCCGCGTGTGCCGAGGCGCTGGCGTTAGCGGATGTGTTGCAATCGGCCGCGCAACTGGCCGCCTCCGGGCGGTTCTGCTGCCCCGAGTTGAGCGCGGATGTGGAATTTCACATAGAAGCCGGGCGCCACCCGGTGGTGGAGGCGGCACTGCCGCCAGGGGTTGGGTTTATTCCCAACGGGTGTGACCTTTCCGCCACGCAGCGGCTGATGCTGCTGACCGGGCCGAACATGGCTGGTAAATCCACCTATCTGCGGCAGAACGCGCTGCTGGTGATTCTGGCCCAGGCCGGGCTGCCCGTGCCAGCCGATGCGATGCGGCTGGGGCTGGTGGACAGGCTGTTCTCACGCGTGGGGGCGGCGGATGATCTGGCCTCGGGCCGCTCCACCTTCATGGTGGAAATGATCGAGACCGCCGCCATTTTGCACCAGGCGGGGCCGCGGAGCTTTGTGATTGTGGACGAGATTGGGCGCGGCACGGGTACGCGCGACGGCCTGGCCATCGCCCAGGCGGTGCTGGAGAGCCTGCATAACCAAAACCGGTGCCGCGCCATATTTGCCACACATTTCCATGAATTATGCAGCCTTACCGAGGCATTGCCACGGCTTAAGGCGCATACGATGCGCGTTAAGGAGTTCCGGGGAGAGGTCGTGTTCATGCACGAGGTGGTGGAAGGGGCAGCGCAGAAAAGCTGGGGCGTGCATGTGGCGCGCCTGGCCGGCGTGCCCGAACCCATAGCCAAACGCGCGGAAATGCTGCTGAAAATGGCGGAACGCAGCCAAACCGCAAAGTCTCCTCTGCCACTCTTCGCCAACGCCACTCCCCCCGCCGAAACAGCGGAGGATGGGCTGCGCCAGCGCCTGGCCACGCTTGACCCAGATGCCATGACCCCGCGCGAGGCGCTGGATGCGCTTTACGAATTGCATGCTGAATTGCGCAGTGAGACGTGCAAGGATGAGGGACGCAAAAATGGCATTTGACGGCATTGCACCAATTCCCAGATAGTTTGGATAGAATGACCTTGTTGGACATGCCCGATTTGAGACAGAAGCCCGATATTGCCTCCGCCCTGACCGAATTGCTGGGAACGGACGAAACGCTGCCGCGTGATGCGGCCCTGGCTGGGTTCCGCCGCCAGCTTGGGCGGCTGCAGGGGCATGTGCAGCAATGCTTCGAGCAAGACGGGCTGAACGGGCTGGCCGCCGCCAGGCTGCATGCCGGGCTTATGGATGAGCTGATCGGCGGGCTGTTCGCCTATACGTTGACTGCCATGCCCATTGGCCAGCAGGACCGCCTGAGCGTGGCGGCAACCGGCGGTTATGGGCGCGCCACGCTGGCGCCCTTCTCCGACATCGACCTGCTCTTCCTGACCGGCGGCACGGCCACCCAGGCGGTGGACCGGGCGGTGGAGTTTATTCTCTATTTCCTATGGGATCTTGGCCTGAAAGTCGGCCACGCCACGCGCTCCATCGCCGACTGCCTGAACGAGGCAAAGGCCGATGTGACAATCCGTACTTCGCTGCTTGATGCGCGGTGCCTGACTGGGGACCGCGCTTTGTTTGTGGAGTTCCAAACCGCCTTCCGCGCCGGATGCGCCGAGGACGGGCCAGGGGATTATATTCAGGCCAAGCAGGCCGAGCGCGCCGCGCGCCACCGCCGCTTTGGCGACACGCCCTTCATGGTGGAGCCTAACGTAAAGGAAGGGCGCGGCGGCTTGCGCGATTTGCAGACGCTGTATTGGCTGTCCCGCTACGTGTTCAACACCTTCGCCATGGTGGAGCTGGTGGGCAAGGATGCGCCGGGCGGCGGTATCCTCACCGAAACCGAAGCGCGGGCCTGCAAGCGCGCCTGGGAATATCTTTGGACCGTGCGCTTCCACCTGCATTACGTGGCAGGGCGCGCGGAAGAACGGCTGACTTTCGACCTGCAGCCCGTGGTGGGCGCGCGCATGGGCTATACACGCCATGGCCGCCAGAATGGGGTAGAGCGCTTCATGCGCCACTACTTCCTGGTGGTGCGCGAAGTGGCGCGCGTGACCGGCGTGCTGGAACCAGCCCTGATGCGCGCGGCGCTGGGGCCGCCGGCCATTGCCGCGGCCACAGATGCGGCGCTGATCGAGGCAGGCTTTGTTCTGGCGGACGGGCAGATCCTTTTCGCCCCTGGCCATGACCCCGCCACCGACCCAACGAGTGTGTTCCGTATTCTTATCGAGGCGCGTGACCGCGGACTGGAACTGCACCCGCTGGCCAAGCGCATGCTGATCCGCTCTGCCCCGCTAGGCGCGGAGCTGCGCGGCAACAAGAAGGCCGCGGCCTTATTCATGAACCTGCTATGCGGACCGAATGAGTCCGGGCACGACCGGGAATGTGATTCCGGCACATGGATTGGCATTTTGAACGAGAGTGGTATTTTGGGCCGCTATCTGCCCGATTGGCGCCGCATTGTCGGGCAGATGCAGTTTGACACCTACCATGTTTATACGGTGGATGTGCATACGGTGCAGTGCATCCGCAACCTGAATACCATAGAGCGCGGCACACTGCGCGAGGTGGCGCCGGTGGCATCCGACCTGATCGGGCAGATACAATCCCGCCGCGCGCTGTATGTGGCGATGCTGCTGCACGACATCGCCAAGGGGCGCGGTGGAGATCATTCCACGCTCGGCGCGG
>JAKBCX010000095.1 GCA_021807465.1 Pseudomonadota bacterium
GGTGCGAATATCAGTATCGGCGAAATTGAAGGAAATATCGCCGTTGGCGTTAATTTCAGGCGGCGGCGCGCTGTTGGCGGCGGATGGCGCCTGCGCCCCATAGCTGGCACTTGGCAGTGGCGGCACGGCCGGGTTTGCCACACTCCCATTAACCCGCCCGCCAGCGGATGGCTGCAGGCTGGCCGGCCCAGGTGCCGGCCCGGACTGAAGCAACGGCGCCCCTATGCGCGAAAGCGGCGGCGGCGGGGGTACATGGCAGGAGGCTAGAAGCAGTAGGCCGGACAGCGGTAGGTATTTTTTATGGCGCATTCATTGGTACTTCATCGTCAAAGGCGGAGCCGTTACCGGCAGCGTTGGCCGCGGCGGGGGATTGAAATTGCGGGCGCACGGTAAGATCGCCTTCCGGCCCGGACAGCTCTACAGTGCCGGGTGAAATCCGTTCAACCCTGTAGCCACTAATTGTGCCGTTTACAGCCACTACCTGAGACTTCTGCCCATCGGGCGTGAAAATGGCAAGGCGCTCGCCGCCGATAATCATGATTGCCGAGAGCCGCGGCAGGCTTGTGCTTGCAGTGCTGCCCGGCGCCGCCGGGGGGCGCCTGTCCGGCTCGAAGAGCGGGCGGGCCAGGCTGATACCGGCCCATTGGCTGATGGCCTCATCCGCCATGTTGCCGGATAAGGCGCTGGGCACGGCGGGCAGGCGCGGCAGGCGCGAGGCACCCGGCCCTGGCAGAAGCCACTCCACGGCGAGGATGAGCGCCAGCGCGGTTGCAAGCCCTGGCAAGGCGAGAGATGGGGTTATCTTCATGGGGCGGCCGTCCGGAAGCCAGTGACGGTAAAACTGGCCTGCAATGACCGTGCGCCGTCCGGCACCATCTGCAAGCTGTTGGAAAGGCTGATCTGGTCAACAAGCATGTAGGGGCGCGCCGTGCCGATGGCCTGGAGCAGCGCGACGAGCACTGGCCATGATGCGGTGACGCTGACCTGCATGCTGATGCGCCGCAACGCGCCTGATTGCTGGGCCGGCAGCAGTTCCGCGCTGTCGATATTCGTGCCCGCCTGGCTGGCGAGGTTTTGCAGCGCCGATTGGAGATTGGCGCCCGCTATGGCATCGGTGCCGCCCGCGAGCAGCACCTGGTTGTCATCCGCCCGCAGCCCGGCCGCGCTTACGGCACGGCGCAGGGCTGGAATTTCGGTGCTTAGCGCCTTCATGCGCACCGCGAGGGCCTGTTGCTGGGAAAGTTCGGCCGCGCGCGATTCATACCAGCCGATTAGCGGCATGGCCGTGCCCATCCACAGCATGATGGCGGTGAGAATGGCCAGCGCGGCGGCCAGCGCCTGGCCACGCCTTCCATCCGGCAATGTGTGGGGCAATGCCATCATGGCCCCACCGATACGTGCATGGAGAAAATATCGGCCTTGCCGTCGGCTGTGCGGGTAACGGGGGCGGTGAAGCTGGGATCGTGCAGCCCTTTTACGTTGGAGAGCAGGCCGATGAGCTTAGCGGCGTTGGTGGACTGGCCGTCAAATGTCAGGTCGCCGGATTTAAGCGTGAGGTCGGTAAGCCAGGTATCGTCCGGCAGGGCGTTGGTGAGCGTGGCGAGAACCTGCAGCGCGTCGCCCGTGCGGCGCGCCTGGGCAATGGCGCTTTGCCCCGCCGCCGCCGTTATAAGCTGCTGGCGCAGGGCTTGTGCCTTATCGGCCTGGGGCTGCAGGGCGGCGACGGCGCGCGCGGCTTCATTCAGCGCCATTTGCTGGCGGATGAAGGGCGCCGCCACGCAGGCCACGAACAAAACAGCGCAGAGCGCGGGCAAAGCCGCCCGGGCGCTAGGCCGTTTGCGTGGCTGGGTTCCGTCCAGCTCGATGCGCCCGGTTCCTGTTTCGATGAAGGAGGGACTCAACCCGGCCTGGGCGAGCGGCCGGCTCAGCGCCTCGACCACGTTGCGCGGCACGATGGAGAGCCGCAGGCTGACCCTGCCGCGCGCGCGGTCTGGCTTGACGGCACTGACGCCCCAGTAAAGCTCCGCCGCTGTAAACGGGGTCAGGCGGTCCATCTCGAACCCAATGGCGGCCTGCAGGTTGCGCGCGGCGGCGATGGGCAGCAGCACATCGCGCGAGAGTACCGTGCCGGCGGGCAGGCGCAGGCCGGTTTCGAGATGCGGCGCCGCGGGGGCGGCCAATGGGCGGTCTGGTTCCAGGCGCTGCAAATTTGTTTCTGCTCCGTTGTGGCGTAGCAGAAGCGCGCCGCTTATTTTGGGGCCGCCGCCGGTTTCATCGCCGCTCAGCTTGTCGATGGCGATAATCAGCGCATCCTGCTGCCGGCAGGCCAGGAGATCGAGCGCCGGGACCAGAGAGCGCATTTGCGTAAGCCACCAAGTGCCGAATTCAGCGAGCATCGGGCTTGGCCTCCGTGGACAGATGCGGTTTTGCGGTTGGGGTGCGGCGTGAGAAGGCCATGCTAGTTACCGGTATTGAGTGGCGCCGCCACAAGGTCTGGCCAGGTTTGACCATCGGTGAATGTGAGATGAAGCCTGACGAGCAAGGGCAGGCCGTTGCCCTGCCATTTGTTGAACCAGGCGGGCGGGCCGCCTTGCACCGGTACAAGGTAGGAGACACTGAGCGATTTCACCCCTTGCGCAAGCGGCTCGATTTTTGGCGGCGGCGCGGGGGCAATGGGTATGCCCGGCGGATGCGGGCGGTAACGCAGGATGAGCTTGCCGCCGGGCGCCATGAGAATGGCTACATCGGCAAGCCTGCCCCGCAGCGCCGCGCCCGCGGGCAGCTTGGTGGTGAAGGCAACCTCGTCCGGCAGGCCGGCCATGCTGTCCGGCAGAGCCTGGGTAATCATGCGCGACAAGGCGCTGTCCATCGCGGCGAGGTTTTCTGGTTTGGTGATGTTGCGCGAGGTGGCGGACCAGGCGGTGAGGCCGAAGCGGAAGCTCTGCGCGATTCCGGCCATGACCAGCCCGAACACGACGAGCGCGACCATGACCTCCAGCAATGTGAAGCCCGCTTCGCGCCTCATGTGGTTGGCCCCAGGCGCTGGGTGGAGAGGGTTACGTGCCGGTTGCCGAAACTTTCCGTGACCTGCACGGCATAGAGAGTGAGCGGCCCGACAGATTGCCCTGGGACAATGTTGATCTGCCAGGAGAAGCCGCCGCCATCATCGCCATGGGCGCGCATGGCATGCAGCGGGGTAAGCGCGCCTATGGAGGCGAGGCGCGATTGCGCGCGCACCACCGCCTGCTGGTAACGTGCCGCGGTTGCTGTTTCCGCCGCGCCGTCGAACCCCGCTTTGTAAAGAATGATGGTCGCCAGCGCCGCGATGACGAAGGCGGCCATCACTTCGAGCAGGGTAAAACCGTTATCATTGTGCATTGATATGCACCTGCCCGGTAAGCCAGTCCGCACTGATGGTGACAATGCGCCCGGCATCGCGCAGCGTGACGCGCCCGCCACTGGCACTGCCATCTGGCGCGAAGACGATGCCGGTTGGGGGGGCGATACTGGCGCTGACGCCGGCGGCGAGGCGCGGCAGAGCAAAGGCCACGGGGTGCCCCTGAGCGATGGCCTGACCGCGCGCGCTGCGCATGGCGTTGGCAACCTGGTGCGCGGCCGCCTGCGTGGTGAGCCATTGGCTGCGCGGCGCGCCGTAATTGGTGATGAGCACCAGAATAATGCCCATGATGGCAATGACCACCATCATCTCCATGAGGGTGAAACCGCCCGCGCGGCTGGCGTTACTGGGCGATGTCATTGAGGCTGAGCATGGCGAGCAGGAGCGAGGAGACGATGCCCGCGACGGCCGCGCCCATGAGTACCGTGATGGCGGGCACCAGCAGCGCGACGAGGCGCTGCAGCGAGATGCGCGTGCGTTCCTCATGCACATCGGCGGCGCGCAGGGCCAGCGGGCCGAGCTGCGCCGTGGTCTCGCCCAGGCGCAGCAGATGCACG
The DNA here is from genome assembly GCA_021807465.1 of Pseudomonadota bacterium. Taxonomy (GTDB): domain Bacteria; phylum Pseudomonadota; class Alphaproteobacteria; order Acetobacterales; family Acetobacteraceae; genus Acidocella. The sequence continues at coordinate 3,955 of JAKBCX010000095.1, forward strand.
AGGCGCGAGGGGAAGATGGCGGTGCGCGCCAGGGCGCTGGCCATGCCCTGGCCGGTTTTAGCACTTTCCGCCGCCGCCTGCACCGCGCCTTGGGCGGCCTTGTTGCCCAGCACATCCTGCGCCATGGCCAGCGCGCCCAGCAGCGGCACGCCATTGATGAGCAGCATACCCAGTGTGCGGGCGAAGCGGGCGCCGAGAATCTCGCGATTCAGCCCGCCGATGATGGGCAGGCGCAGCAGAAGCCTGTCCGCCGCCAGGCGCGGGCCGGGATGTTGCAGGGCCTGGCGTGCCGCGAGGCCCAGCACCACCAGTACCGCCAGCGCATAAAGCCCGTAGGCCGAGACGGCATTGCCCATGGCCAGCAGGAAGGCGGTGGAGGCGGGCAATGCCACGCCATTATCGGCGAAAAGCGGCACGAATTGCGGCAGCACCTGGGTGAGCAGCAGGATGATGGAGCCTATGGCAGCAACGAGCAGCAGGGCCGGGTAGATCATGGCCGACTGCACAGCGGCGGCCATGCTCCGCTGGCGCTCCAGCAGGCTGGCAATGCGCTCCAGCGTACCGGCCAGATCGCCCCCGGCCTCGCCGGCGCGGACAAGCCCAATGGTGAGGCGGGGGAAGCTGCGCGGCTCGCTTTGCAGCGCCGTGGCCAAAGGCGCGCCGTCGCGCACCTTGTCGCGCACGCGGCCCATTACAGCGCCCACGCGCTTGTTGGGCGCTTCCTCCGCCATCAGCTTCAGCGCCTGGTCCAGATCCTGCCCGGCGCCCAGCATACTGGCCAGCTCGCGCATGGCATCTGTCAGCTCCGTGCGCCGCAGCGCGCCGGTGCCGCCCAGTTGCAGCGACAATATATCCATGGTGCGGGTGGCGGGGCTGACAGACAGCACCATCGCGCCGCTTTTTTGCAGCTGCGCGGCAATGGCGGCGGCGCTTGCGCCCTCGCTGACACCTTTCAGCACCTCGCCGCCGCGCCCCAGCGCCCGGTAACGGAAGCGGGCCATTACTCCTCGGCCCGCACGGCGCGCAGCACTTCCTCGATGCTGGTCTCGCCGCGCGCCACGGCTTCCATGCCGGTTTGCAGCAGGGTTTTCATGCCCCGCGCCACGGCTTCCTGCTCAATTTCCGCCTGGTTGGCGCGGTTGGCGATCAGCCGCTCGATCTCGGCATCCGGCAGCAGGAATTCCGCGATGGCCTGGCGGCCGCGATAGCCGGTATTGCGGCAGGCCGGACAGCCTTGCGGGCGGCACATTGTCTCGCTGGCCAGGTTGTGGCGCGCGCGCAGCGCTTGCGGCAGGGGCATTTCGGTTTTGCAGTCATCACACAGGCGGCGCACCAAGCGCTGGGCCAGTATGCCGCGTAGCACGGCGGCGAGCAGGTAATCCTCCATGCCCATATCGCGTAGCCGGGTGATGGCCGCCGCTGCCGAGTTGGTGTGCAGGGTGGAAAGCACCAGATGCCCGGTAAGTGCCGCGCGGGCCGAGATTTCGGCCGTTTCCAGGTCGCGGATTTCACCCACCATGATGACATTGGGATCCAGGCGCACGATGGAGCGCAGCAGCGTGGCGAAGCCCAGCCCGATTTGCGGGCGTACCTGGATCTGGTTGATGCCGGGGAGCTGATATTCGATCGGGTCCTCGACCGTGATGATCTTGGTCTCTTCCGCGTTGAGCGAGAGCAGCGCGGTGTAGAGCGTGGTGGTTTTGCCCGAGCCGGTGGGGCCGGTGACGAGCATAATGCCGTTGGGCGCGGCAAGCGCGGTTTTCAGCCGTTCGATAACCTGCGCGTCATGCCCCTGCTCGGCGAAGTCGAAGCTGACGGCGCTGCGGTCCAGCACGCGCAGCACGATGATCTCGCCATGCAGGCTGGGAGCGGTGGCGATGCGGAACACCACATCCTGCCCGCGCACGGCGATGCGGATGCGCCCATCCTGTGGCAGGCGGCGCTCGGCAATGTCCAGCTTGGCGAGGATTTTGAGGCGCGAGATGATGGCGGGCGCCAGGCGCGCGGGCTGGGTTTCCGCCTCTTGCAAATCGCCATCGTAACGGTAGCGGATGCGCAGGCGGTCCTCGAACGGCTCTATGTGGATGTCGGACGCCGCGCTCTCCACCGCCTTGGCGATGATCTGGTTGACCAGGCGGATGACCGGCGCCTCGCTCGCCATGTCTTTCAGGCGTTCGGCATCTTCCTCATGCGCCTCGGCGGGGGCGGCTTCGGCTTGTTCCTCGGCCTCGGGGTAGAGCCGGTCCAAAGCCGCTTCCAGCTCGATGGGCACGGCCACTTCCAGCGCTGTTTCCAGCCCGGTGGCAAGCTTTATGGCGTTGCGGCTGAAATGGTCGAACGGGTCGGCCATGGCCAGCACCAGGCGGTCCTGCCCGTCTTCCCCCGCCCCTATGGCCAGGGGCAGCACACGCGCGGCACGCAGAAAGCGCGGCTGCAGCCGTTCCGGCAGAACGGGGTCGAGCGGATAGCTCTCAGGCGTGCTGACC
>JAKBCX010000096.1 GCA_021807465.1 Pseudomonadota bacterium
CCGGGAAATCGGCCAGAATTTCCAGCGCCGTAGTGCGGGCATGAATGTCGATATTGGCCGGATTCTCGAATTGCTGCGGCACCCAGGAGCCAGGGTTTTGCGCCGCCAGCTCATCGGCGCGGGCAATGGCGCCCTTCATGCCCTTCTCGCGCGGGGTAAGGTCGAAACTGGCGCCATAAGCCTGCATCAGGCGGCGGCGCTCCACTGACATGCTCTCCGGCATAACGAGAATAAGTTTATACCCCTTCACCGCCGCCACCAGCGCCAGCCCCACGCCGGTATTACCCGAGGTCGGCTCGATAATCAGCCCGCCGGGCTGAAGCGCGCCCGAGGCCTCCGCCGCCTCCACCATGGCCAGGGCGATACGGTCCTTAATGGAGCCGCCCGGATTCGTGCGCTCGGATTTCACCCATATATTCGCCTCGGGAAACAGGCGGGCCAGGCGGATATGCGGGGTTTTGCCAATGGTTTCGAGTACGCTGCTGACCGGCATGGTTTTCTCCACAGGTTTTATAGGTTACTGCGCCACCCAAAAACGCGGCACAAGCCCCAGGCCGGGTGAGTATAGCGCCAAACCACCGCCTTTACAGCACGGCAAAAGGCGGGCGCCTCGCGGCACCCGCCTTGCACGGACAGCAATCAGTCCTCAGGCAGCGTAGGGCCGGATAAATAAAGCCGCACGCTCGGCCAGGGCGCTGCGCAGGGCAACGGGCACCTGGCGGGTAGATTTGGCGCGGGGGAAAGGCATCTCCGCCACAGCCTCATCCGGCGCCGTGCGCGCGTCCCAATTATGGAAATTCATCCTGTCCACATTATCGACAAAGCTCTCCGCCGGGCAGTTTTCCGCCAGCAGCAGCTCATGCGTGGCCAGCTCTATGTGGTAGTACCGGAATTGCCTGGGCATCGCCTCTTCGCGCAGAATGCTAACCCCATTCACCAGCGCCCCCGCCTGCACCAGAACACCATCGAGGAAAATAGCATGGTCCGGTGAGACCAGCAGGTCACGCGCCGGCACACCCTCGGCCAAGGCTCCGGCACAAATGCGAATGGGCAAGGCGCGCAGCGGGTCGGCGAAATACAAATCCACCTCGCTCCACCCCACCCAGCGCACAGGCAGCAACGCCCCATCCGCGGTTTTCAGCATGGTGCCCGGCACCACGTCCTGCACCGCAATCTCACCATCTTCCGCGGCCAGGCGCGTATCCGCGCAGAAGCAGTAATTCACCACATAATGCCCATTTACGATGGTCCCCGCCGCTGACGAAAGCGTGGCCCCCGGCGCCATGGTGAAATTATTAATCTGCGCCACCACCTTGCCATCCTGCAGCAGTTCAAACGTGTGGCCATTCACGATCGTCGCCGTTACCGGGCTGGTCCCGGTAATGGTGCCCAGGATCAGGCTATCGCCCGCGTTAAAGCCGGTAACGGTGATATTGTTGCTATTATAAAACGCATTATTCGGCAGATCGAGCGCACCGCCCGTGCCAGAGAAATTGAACACACCATTCTGGTAGGCAACCGAAGAGCTGAGCGTACCGCCATTGATATTCCAAACCGTGCCCGCGCCTTCCGTACCATCCAGCGTCACTCGCCCGCCTGAATTAATGGTGCTGGACATGCCAAGCCCCGGCCCGCCACCCGTCAACTCCAGCGTGCCATTCACAATCAGCGTATCCGAGCTGCCACCCGCCAGCGCGGTTGACACCAGCGAGCCACCTGCTTCGACGACAACCGTCGAGTTCGTCATCGTGCCGCCGCCGCCGTTGGTTATTGTCTCATAACCAAACACGTCCATTGCCGAACCGCTCATGGCAAGCTGCGAAACGGCCAGGCTGGCGCCATGCTCGACCACCAGGCTCGTCCCGCTCAGCGAGGCAACGCTGCCGATGGAGGCCTGGGTGAAAATCTCAATATCCGTATTCGTGGCGCTGAACCCGCCCGAGGCAACCGCAAGGCTGCCATGGTCTATAATGGACGCGCCGTTGAACGTGGCGCCAGGCGCCGACACCGTGCCGCCGGATTCGATCAGCAGCGTATAATTGGTGAACTGGTGGATATTCCCAGCCAAATTGCCCGTAACATTAACGGTGTTATCCGCACCGCCCGCCACCGCGCCGCTGGCATATAACGTGCCGAACTGGTCATGGCCGGTGGCGTTCATTTGCTGCGTGGCCGGGCCAAGCAAAATATTAGCGTAGCTGTAGGGCACAACCGGCCCGGGCGCATATTGCCCGTTCACCGCCACCCAGTTGGACGCCGTGTCGTAATTACCAAGCGCCGAGGTGAAGGAAAAACCTGCGATACCAGACATAAAAAACTCCTTAAGCACCAGCCGAAAACGAAGGGGAGGCTGATCTTTATGAGTCTGTTTAGCAGGTTTTTGTCTAAAATTACTCAACAACTCTTGGTGATGACACAACTCATCACCAAGAGTTGTTAATTGTTACACCTCTTGCAGGGAATCATCCAAAAAATAATACACCTCTTTACCCCTCGCGCGCCCGCACCAGCATCCGCCGCAGCAGTTGCCCCGGCTGGCGGGCGGCCGTAACAGCGGCAAACTGCGCCGGCTCGTGCTCGGGCGGGGTCAAAAACGAGGTAAACCCGCAGGATTGCAGCGCCAAAAACTGGTCGGGGATGAAATGCCCGATAGCCCTTATGTCGCCCGTAAAGCCAAAACGCTCTCGCAGCGTGCGCGCCAGGGTAAAACCGCGCCCGTCGCGGAATTTGGGGAACTCAATCTCAACCCGGCCAAATTCCGCCAGTTGCGGCGCCAGCTCCTCCAGCTTCGCATCCGGGCCAATCTGCAGTGTGGGCAGGTCCTGGTCCTCAATTATCGCGCCATGAATATCAATGAGTGGCATAAACAGCCTCCTTGAACGGCTTGTTGCCAAGGCGGCGATACGTGTCGATGAAACGCTCCCCCTCCTCGCGCAGTTTAATGTAAGCGGTCACTATCGCTTCAATGGCATCCGGCACGTTCGCCGTGGGCACGGCGGGGCCGATAATCCCGCCAATCGCGGCCTGCTCATCGGCGGCGCCCCCCAGCGTGATCTGGTAAACTTCCTCGCCATTCTTATCGACGCCAAGCAGCCCGATATGGCCCACATGGTGGTGCCCGCAAGCATTGATGCAGCCGGAAATATTCACATGCAGCGTGCCGGCTTCCTGCTCCAGCGGCGCCAGGCGTTCGGCAATGCGCTGCGCCACCGGAATGGAGCGGGCCGTGGCCAGGGCGCAGTAATCCATGCCCGGGCAGGCAATAATGTCGGTAATCAACCCCACATTGGCCGAGGCCAGCCCGCCTTTCACCAAGGCGGCAAACAGTTCCGGCACGTCATCCTTGGCCACATGCGGCAGAACAAGGTTCTGCACATGGCTCACCCGCACCTCGCCCGAGGAATATTTATCGGCCAGGTCCGCCACCAAATCCATCTCATCCGCGCTGGCATCGCCGGGAATACCGCCAACGCGCTTCAGCGAGATGGCCACCGAGATATAGCCTGGCTCGCGGTGCTCATGCGTGTTCTGCTTCACCCAGGTGCGCAGCGCGCCATCCGCCGCCAGCGCCTTGGCCAGCACACCCGTATCCTGGCGCGGAAATTCCGGCAGCGGGAAACGCGCGGCAACAGCCTCGACAATTTCGGGCGTCAGCACGCAATAATCGGGCGGCAGCGCGGCATACTCATCCTCCACCATCTTGATGAAGGCTTCCGGCTTCATCTCGCGGATGAGGATTTTGATGCGCGCCTTGTATTTGTTATCGCGGCGGCCAAGCGCGTTATAAACGCGCAAAATCGCCTCGCTATAACGCAGCAGCTCGGCCAACGGCACCTCGTCGCGCAGCTTAACGGCCACATAGGGCGTGCGCCCCAGCCCGCCGCCCGCGAACACGCGGAACACCGGCTCGCCCGCCGCGTTGCGATGCACCTCGATGCCAATATCATGCAGCCGCACCGCCGCGCGGTCATGCGGCGCGCCGGTAATGGCGATTTTGAACTTGCGCGGCAGATAGGTGAATTCCGGGTGGTCCGTGGACCATTGCCGCAGCAGCTCGGCATAAAGCCGCGGGTCCACCACCTCATCGGCGGCGGCACCGGCAAATTCGTCAGTCGTTACGTTACGGATGCAGTTGCCGGAGGTCTGGATGCCATGAATATCCGCCTCGGCCAAAGCCGCCAGCGCGGCGGGCGCATCCTCCAGCCGCAGCCAGTTGAACTGAATATTCTGGCGCGTGGTAAAATGCCCATACCCCCGGTCGAAATGCCGCGCCACATAGGCAAGCTGGCGCAACTGCGTGGCGCTGAGCACGCCATAGGGAATGGCAACGCGCAGCATGTAGGCATGGAGCTGCAAATACAGCCCGTTCATCAGCCGCAGCGGCACAAACTCTTCTTCCGAAAGCTCCCCCGCGCGGCGCCGCGCCACCTGCTCGCCAAACTCCTTGGCGCGCTGGCGCAAAAAGTCACGGTCATATTCGTCGTAACGGTAAATCCCGGCATAGGGCGAGGTGGAGCGCAACGAAGGCAAAGGCGGCAGAGCCTCGCCATTGCGCCAGGGGCCAGCCGGCAGATCAGCCCGCACAGAGGGGCCAGTGGCGCGGATTTTCTCGCGGTACTCGGCGGGAATCAGCCCGCTGGCATCGCGCATGGCTGGCACGGCCCGCACATCCACCACGTTCAGGCCCACATTGGCCGGCTGCGCCTCGGCCAGGGCGCCATCCAGCGCCACGTCCTCATAGGCGGCGGCCTGCCCCACCTTCTCGGCCCAGTTGCCCGCCCCGGCATACCAGACGGAGATACCGTCACGCAGCCGGTTGCCGGTAATCACATGCAAGGACATATTTAATCCCGTCGCTTTCCTACACTCACAAACCCGGACGCCCGGATAAAGCAATTTTGGCCGCTGTCCAGGCCAGGGAAAGCATTATAGGATAGATTTTTTCACAAGTCATGTTTCCGGCATAAATTAAAAAAATACTTCCATTAAATCTAGCTTTAAGTGCATAAAAATTCTAATAACCAGCGTATAAAGGGTGATCTTTCCGCGCCTGCCGCGCAGCCCGCCGCAACAAGCGCCCCTGCCTTGCCTTAGGCGCATTTACAGCGGCCCGGCCTGTGCCTAGCTTCCGGCCACACAAGTCAATCAGGACAGCATCATGGGCAGCAATACCCAGCCCCCCGGCCTAAGCCTGGCGGCGCAGAGCGTGGAAAACGGCTTGGCCAGCGTGGTGGCCGGGCTGCGGCTCTCGCGCGAGGTAACGCATAAAATCCGCCATCGCGGCCTGCTGCGTGAGCTGCCCTCGCGCGCCGCGCTCGAAACAATCCGCAAGGGGCTTATGGCCGCCCTCTTCCCCAGCCATTATGGCTGCCCCGATCTCACCGACGAGACCATCGACTATTATGTCGGCCACACGCTCTCTCAGGCGCTGGTGGCCCTTACCGAGCAAGTGCGGCGCGACCTGCTCTTCCTGCCCCCAGAGCCGGAAAGCGCCTCCGCCGCCGAGCGTGCCGCCGCCATCGTGCGCGCCTTCGCCGCCCAGTTGCCGGAGCTGCGCGGCATATTGGCCGAAGATGCGCTCGCCGCCTGCCATGGCGACCCCGCCGCTGGGTCCATGGCCGAGGTGCTCATCGCCTATCCCGGCATGCGCGCCATCATCCATCACCGCCTCGCCCATGCGTTGTACCAGCTCGGCGCACCGCTCGTGGCGCGGCTGCTGGCCAGCATCAGCCAGGCGGAAACGGGCATAGACATCCACCCCCAGGCGCAAATCGGCCCGCGCTTCTTCATCGACCACGGCACCGGCGTTGTCATCGGCCAGACCGCCATTATCGGCGCCAATGTGCGGCTCTACCAGCACGTCACCCTGGGCGCCAAGCGCTTCACGGCGGATGAAACCGGCGCGCTGGTCAAAGGCGAGCCGCGCCATCCCATCATCGAGGATGACGTGGTCATCTACGCTGGCGCCACCATTCTGGGCCGCATTACCGTGGGGCGCGGCTCCACCATTGGCGGCAATGTATGGCTCACGCAAAGCGTGCCGCCCGGCAGCTTCATCAGCCAGGCGCAAAACCGGCTGAGCGAAGTCTAGCCCCTCGCCATGTGCCGCCTCTGCGTAAAACCAACCCGGCGCGAATTCTGTGCCGGCGCCATGGTAGCACCCCTCGCCCTGGGCACTCCGCGCAACGGGCTGCTGGAACCCAGCTTGCGGCTGGAGCCAAGCGGCCTCACCCCAGGCCGCATCGCCGTCACGCTCGATGCCTGCCCCGGCCATTTCGACCCGCGCGTGGCCACGGCCCTCGTCAATCTCGGCATCCCCGCCACCATCTTCATCACCGCGCTCTGGATGGAGTGGAACCGCGACGGGCTGGCCTATTTCCTGGCCCACCCCGATATTTTTCACCTGGAAAACCACGGCGCGCTGCATTTGCCGC
>JAKBCX010000097.1 GCA_021807465.1 Pseudomonadota bacterium
ACATCCAACACGCTCCCCGATGATCTTTACAAGGGCAAGCCGGGGCGTGATGCGTTTCTGCCCTTTATTTCGCTCATCAAGCAGCATCTGGACGTGCTGGTGCTGGAGTCGGCGCAGGATTACCGGCGTAACCGCGTGCATGGGCTGAATGCCTGGTATGTGCCAGCCAATGGCGTGGCGGATGATGCCATGGACCATGTGTTTGTCCAGCTTACCGAGGGCGAGGTGCCCAGGCAGGATGTGCTGCTTATCCAGGGCCGCAAACTCGCCGTGCCGCTCGCCGCGGCCGGTACAGCGCGGTTCGATTTTCATGCGCTGTGTGGCGTGCCGCTGGGGGCGGGGGATTATCTGGCGCTCGCCACCCATTACCACACGCTGCTGATTGACGGGATCCCCCGTCTTTCCCCGGATAATTTCGACGAGGCGCGGCGTTTCATCACGCTGATAGATGCGCTTTATGAGCACAGGGTGAAGCTTTATGCCTCGTCGGCCGCATACCCGGATGATTTGTACCGCGCCGGCGAGGGGGCCAGGATTTTCGAGCGCACGGCCTCGCGGCTTGAGGAGATGCAGAGCGAGACCTACCTTGCTTTGCCGCATTTGACCTGAAATGAACCTGCGGAAAACCTGCAATTTTACAGTTACCGGCATTGCGTATTGCAATGCAACAAAGCGGTTGCCCGGCCCAGCGAATGGGAGTAGCACCCCCGGCAACGCCCCCTTTAACCCAAGAAACAGGTAGGCTGACGTTAATGAACATACATGAATATCAGGGTAAGGAACTGCTCAAGGCTTATGGCGTGACAGTTCTTGATGGCTATGTGGCCTGGACCCCGGAAGAGGCGGTGGATGCGGCCAAGAAGCTTCCTGGTCCCATTTATGTCGTGAAGTCGCAAATTCATGCGGGCGGCCGCGGCGCGGGTAAGTTTAAGGACGACCCGAATGGCAAGGGCGGCGTGCGCCTGGCCAAGAGCCTGGACGAAGTGCGCGAGGCTGCGGCGGCCATGATTGGCCACACGCTGATTACCAAGCAGACCGGCCCGGCCGGGCGCGTTGTGCGCCGCGTATATGTGGAGGCGGGCTGCGACATTAAGCGCGAGCTGTATCTCTCGCTGCTCATCGACCGCTCCGTGTCCGAGATTGTGATTGTTGCCTCCACCGAGGGCGGCATGGAGATTGAGGAAGTTGCCGAGACGCACCCGGAGAAAATCCTCCGTGCGCCGATTGACCCGGCCTCCGGCATTTCCGGCTTCCATGCCCGTAAGCTGGCCTTTGGGCTGGGGCTGGAGGGCAAGCAGGTTGCCACCTTCACCAAATTTGTCACTGCCATGTATAACGCGTTCGTCGCGCTCGACATCGCGGTGATCGAGATCAACCCGCTGGTCGTCACCGGGTCTGGCGAGATCATCGCGCTCGACGCCAAGGTGAGCTTCGACGATAACGCGCTGTACCGCCACGACAAGATCGAGGAGCTGCGCGACGAGGGCGAGGAGGATCCGAAGGAGCTGGAGGCCAATAAGCACTCTCTCTCTTACGTGGCGCTGGACGGCAATATCGGCTGCATGGTGAACGGCGCGGGCCTGGCCATGGCGACCATGGACATCATCAAGCTCTACGGCGCCGAGCCGGCCAACTTCCTGGATGTGGGCGGCGGCGCGACCAAGGAGCGCGTGACGGCGGCCTTCAAGATCATTCTCTCGGACAAGAATGTGGAAGGCATCCTGGTCAACATCTTCGGCGGCATCATGCGTTGCGACGTGATTGCCGAGGGCGTGATTGCCGCGGCGCGCGAGGTTTCGCTTTCTGTGCCGCTGGTGGTGCGCCTTGAGGGCACGAACGTGCAGCTTGGCAAGGACATTATGGCCAAGTCCGGCTTGCCCATTATCTCCGCCGACAACCTGGCCGACGCGGCCGAGAAAATTGTTAAAGCCGTGAAGGAAGCTGCGTAATGGCCATTCTCGTCAACAAGAACACCAAGGTCATCACCCAGGGCTTCACCGGCGCCCAGGGCACGTTCCATTCCGAGCAGGCGCTGGCCTACGGCACCCAGGTTGTGGGCGGCGTGACCCCCGGCAAGGGCGGCACCAAGCATCTCGACCTGCCCGTGTTCAACACGGTGGGCGAGGCTGTGGCCAAGACCGGCGCCAATGCCTCGGCCATTTACGTGCCGCCCCCGTTCGCGGCAGATTCCATTCTGGAGGCCATCGATGCCGGGCTGGAGCTGATTGTGTGCATCACCGAGGGGATTCCGGTGCTGGACATGGTGAAGGTGAAGCGCGCCCTTTCGGGCACCAAATCGCGCCTTATCGGGCCGAACTGCCCTGGCGTTATCACCCCGGATGAGTGCAAGATTGGCATCATGCCAGGCCATATCCACAAGCGCGGCTCCATCGGGATCGTGTCCCGCTCTGGCACGCTCACCTACGAGGCCGTGGCCCAGACCACGGCGGCGGGGCTTGGCCAGTCCTCCTGCGTGGGCATTGGCGGCGACCCGGTGAAGGGCACGGATTTCATCGAGGTGCTGGATATGTTCCTGCATGATGACGAGACTCGGGCCATCATCATGATCGGCGAAATCGGCGGGCCGTCCGAGATCGATGCCGCCGAATTCCTGGCCAGGCACAAGATCAAGAAGCCGGTTGTGGGCTTTATTGCTGGTGTTACGGCGCCGCCGGGCCGCCGTATGGGCCATGCCGGCGCGGTTATTTCCGGCGGTAAGGATACGGCTGCGGCCAAGATCGCGGCCATGAAGGAAGCGGGCATCCATGTGTCGGACAGCCCCGCCGCGCTGGGCAGCACCATGGTTAAGGCGCTGCAAGGCTAATTAAACAAATTGAAAGGGGCGGGGGTGTTAAACGGCTACACATGCATGTTGAACAACCCTGCCCTGGCAAGTTGGGTAACGGCTAGTTCCGCCGTGTGGCTTATATGGCCACGCGCGGGGCGGCATTCCGTTGCGCGTGCGGGTTGCGTTTGTACGCTGCGTATGTGACGTGTCCTCCTGTCCGCCGCCTGTGATGGGCGGATTGCGATGCGGCTTGAAGGAAAGCTTGAAGGAACAGGTATCGGTATGGCTGGTGTAGATATTCTTGCAACCGCCATGAACGGCGCCAACGCCCAGTTCATTGCGCAGCTTTATGCCAAATGGGTCGAGGCGCCCGACACGGTTGACCCCGATTTCGCGGCCCTGTTCGCGGCGCTGGATGACGAGGAGCGGGCGGTTCTTACCGATGCCTGCGGTGCGTCTTGGGCGCCGCGCCCCTCGGTGTTCGACACTGTGCCCGCCGAGGCTTCGCCCGCGCAGGCCGCCAAGCCCAGCATGTCCACCGCCGAAATGCGTGCCGCGACGCTGGATTCCATCCGCGCGCTCATGCTCATCCGCGCCTATCGTGTGCGCGGGCATCTGGAGGCTCAGCTCGACCCGCTGGGCCTGAAGCGCTCTGGCCACCACGAGGAGCTGGACCCCGCCACTTACGGCTTTGTCGAGGCCGCCGATTTTGAGCGCCCGATTTTCCTGGACCGCGTGCTGGGGTTTGAGACCACGACGATGCGCCAGATTATGGCGGAGCTGCATAAGAGCTATTGCGGCGCCATCGGCGTGGAGTTCATGCATATCCAGGACCCGCACCAGAAGGCCTGGATCCAGAAGCGGGTCGAGGGCGCGCCCTGGCTCACCGAGTTTGACAATAAGAGCAAGGCGAAGATTCTGCGGCAGTTGACCGAGGCGGATAGCTTCGAAAATTTCTGCCAGAAGCGCTTTGTCGGCACCAAGCGCTTCGGGCTTGAAGGCGGCGAGAGCACCATTCCGGCGCTGCATGCCATTATAGAGGCCGCGGCCAATGGCGGGGTGCGTGAGATTGCCATCGGCATGCCGCATCGCGGGCGCCTGAACACGCTGGTGAATATCGTTAAGAAGCCGCTTGTGGCGTTGTTCTCCGAATTTGGCGGCGCCTCCGCCAAACCCGAGGATGTGCAGGGTTCCGGTGACGTGAAGTACCATTTGGGTACGTCCACCGACCTCATCATCAATGGCAATAAGGTGCATCTCTCGCTGCAGCCCAACCCCTCGCATCTTGAGGCGGTGGACCCTGTGGTGGTGGGCAAGATCCGCGCCCGGCTGGACATGACGGGCGATAAGACCCGCCGCTCCGCCATGGCCATTATGATGCATGGCGATGCCGCCTTCGCCGGCCAGGGGCTGGTGTATGAAACCTTGGCGATGAGCCAGCTCATTGGTTACCGCACTGGCGGCTCCATCCATGTTGTCGTGAATAACCAGATCGGCTTCACCACTGTTCCGGCCCATGCCTTCTCGGGCATGTATTGCACCGATGTGGCGAAGGCCGTGCAGGCGCCGATTTTGCACGTGAATGGCGACAATCCGGAAGCCGTGGTGTTCGCCGCCCGCCTGGCGGCCGAATTCCGCAACGAATTCGCCACCGATGTGGTGATTGACCTGGTGTGCTACCGCCGCCATGGCCATAACGAGAATGACGAGCCGGCGTTTACGCAACCAATTATGTACAAGGCCATACGCGGGTTGAAGACCACTCGCAATTTGTATGCGGAACGGCTGGAGAAGGAAGGTTCTGTTCCGGCGGCCGAGGCCAAGGCGATGCTGGATGAATATAACCAGACGCTGGAAGCCGCTTATGAAGGGGCGAAGGACTACAAGGTTAACAAGGCGGATTGGCTGGAAGGCCATTGGGCGGGCTTCAGCCAGGGCGGCAGCGAGGCTGATTTCCGCGATGAGGAAACCTTTGCCCCGATGGCGCAATTGCGCGAGGTGGGGGCGGCTATTTCCACCCCGCCGCAGAATTTTGACCTTAATTCTAAAATCGCCCGTCAGCTTGATGCCAAGAAGCAGATGATTGAGACGGGCGAGGGGATTGACTGGGCCACGGCCGAGGCGCTGGCCTTCGGCACGCTGCTACTCGATGGCAGCCGCGTGCGCCTCTCGGGTGAGGATTGCCAGCGCGGCACATTCTCGCAGCGCCATGCCGTGCTCATCGACCAGACCAACCAGCACGAATACACCCCGCTCAATAATATCCGTTCCGGCCAGGCGCCGATCGAGATTTTCAACTCCCTGCTCTCGGAAGCCGGGGTGCTGGGGTTTGAATATGGCTACGCCCTGGCTGACCCCAACGTGCTGGTGCTGTGGGAAGGCCAGTTCGGCGATTTCGCCAATGGTGCGCAGGTTATCATCGACCAATTCATTGCCTCGGGCGAAACCAAATGGCTGCGCATGTGCGGCTTGGTGATGCTGTTGCCGCATGGCCATGAGGGCCAGGGGCCGGAGCATAGCTCCGCACGGCTTGAGCGCTATTTGCAGCTTTGCGCCGAGCACAACATGAATGTGTGCAACATCTCGACGCCGGCGAATTATTTCCATGCGCTGCGCCGCCAGTTGAAGCGCAATTTCCGCAAGCCGCTGATTTTGATGACGCCGAAATCCTTGCTGCGCCATAAGCTCTGCGTTTCGGATTTGAGCGAGATGGCCGAAGGCTCCAGCTACAAGTTTGTGTATCCTGAGGTGGACGAGCTGGTGCCGCCCGGCCATGTGCGCCGCGTCGTGCTCTGCTCGGGCAAGGTTTATTACGATTTGCTGGCCGAGCGCCGTGAGCGTGGCATCAACGATGTTGCCATTATCCGCCTGGAGCAATTCTACCCGTTCCCGGTGCGGGCGCTGAAGGCGGTTCTGGAGCCTTATGTGGGCGCCGAAGTGGTGTGGTGCCAGGAAGAGCCGGAGAATATGGGAGCTTGGCATTTCCTCGACCGCAGGCTGGAGCATGTGCTCGGGCTGATTGGCAACGTTGCCAAGCGGCCCGTTTATGTTGGCCGTGCCGCCGCTGCTTCGCCCGCCACGGGCTTGGCAAAGGTGCATGCGGCCGAGCAGGCCGCCTTGGTTGACAAGGCGCTGAGCGTTTAAGTTTACGGCGCGCGGGCTGTGCCGCGCGCCGGGTATGTTAAAAATAACCGCCAAAAGCAACGAGAAGCTTAGGAGACAATATGGCCACCGACATCAAAGTCCCCACTCTGGGCGAAAGCGTGACCTCCGCCACCATCGCCCGTTGGATTAAGAAGGTCGGCGAGGCTGTGCTCGCCGACGAGCCGCTGGTGGAGCTTGAGACCGACAAGGTGACGATGGAGGTGAACGCGCCGGAAGCGGGCGTGCTGACCGAGATTATCGCCCCGGAAGGTGCCGAGGTGGAGGTTGGCGGGATACTCGGGCGCGTTGACGCCGGCGCCACGGCCAGTGCTGCCCCGGCCGCCGAGCAGGCGCCCATTTCCGCCGCTACCGGTGTGCAAGCCCCCAAGGCGGCGCCTGGCCCGGTTGCGCGCCCCGGTGCCCCGGCCCTGCCGGCTGCGGCCAAGCTGATGGAAGATA
Organism: Pseudomonadota bacterium; assembly: GCA_021807465.1. GTDB lineage: Bacteria > Pseudomonadota > Alphaproteobacteria > Acetobacterales > Acetobacteraceae > Acidocella. The sequence continues at coordinate 6,392 of JAKBCX010000097.1, forward strand.
AGGGGATTTCTGGCGAGACTATTCCCGGCACCGCCAAGGACG
>JAKBCX010000098.1:0-3545 GCA_021807465.1 Pseudomonadota bacterium
CAAAACAGCGCGCCGATCTCCTGCTTGTAAATCTCGGCCTGGTGGAGTCCCGCGCCAAGGCGCAGGCCCTCATCATGGCGGGCCTCGTCTATGCCGGCACGGCGCGCGTGGCCAAAGCCGGAGACATGCTGCCGGAAGACGCGCAGCTCTCCGTCAAAGGCCAGGACCACCCCTGGGTCTCGCGCGGCGGCATAAAACTCGCCCACGGCCTCACCCATTTCGGCCTCTCGCCTGAAGGCCGCATCTGCCTCGATGTCGGCGCCTCCACCGGCGGCTTTACCGATGTGCTGCTCACCAACGGCGCGGCAAAAGTGTACGCGGTGGATGTCGGCCACGGCCAGCTTGCCTGGAAGCTCCGCTCAGACCCGCGCGTGGTGGTGCTGGAAAAAACCAATGCCCGCCATCTCACGGCGGAAATCATCCCCGAACCCATCGGCGCGCTGGTATGCGATGCCAGCTTCATCGGCCTGCAAACGGTATTGCCCGCCGGGCTTGCCCTCTGCGCCCCAGGCGCCTTCGCCATCGCCCTCATCAAACCGCAATTCGAGGCCGGACCAGGCCAGGTTGGCAAAGGCGGCGTGGTCCGCGATCCCGCCATTCACGAGGAAGTCTGCGCCCGCATCGAAGCCTGGTTCTCATCCCTCCCCGGCTGGACGGTGCTCGGCATCACCCCCAGCCCCATCAAGGGGCCGGAAGGCAATGTCGAATTCCTCATCGCCGCGCGGCGGGACGATTAAGGTGCGTGGTTGGGCCGGCTCGGGCGGCCCGTTTTCCGCGCCCATTCCTCAATCAGCCCATCATAAAGCGGATGGCCCAGCAGATCGTATTTCTCGGGGAAGGCAAAATTCGCGCTCGTCACCTGGCCCGTCTCCATCAGCTCCTTCGCCATCTTCAAATGGTTGGCGGCAGCGCTCACCCAGCCCCAGCCGGTGGAAAGCGTGAAGGCCGTGCCGGGAATGTTGAAGCCCAGCGTGCAAACGGGAATCTTCATCGCCTTGGCCAGCTCGGGAATCGGGCCGGGCCTTGGCACGAACACAATGGCATCCGCCCCGGCCTCGCCATAGGCATGGCCGCGCCGTATCGCCTCTTCCATGCTGCCCGTGCCGCCGCCGCCCATCTCGCTTGAATACATTTCATCGCACCGCGCGATAAGGAGAATATCCGCCCCCATATCCCGCCGCGCGCGCGCCGCCGCATCAATCCGCGCCTGCATATCCTCAATCGAGCACAGCCCGTTCACATATTTCGAATGTTTCGGGTTGCGCTCATCCTCGATATGAATGCCCGCAATGCCCTGCTGGATGTAACGGCGGGTAAAATGATACGCATCCGCCACCGTCTCGCCCAGCGTATCCGCATCGGCAATCAGCGGTATATTCATCGCATGGGCGATGCGCGCGGCCTGCTCAATCTGCTCCACCTGGCTGAAAATTCCATTATCGGGCACCGCATAATGGAAGGCGCTGCACGCATGCCCGCCCAGATACGCGGCCTTGAACCCCACGCTTTCCACAATCCGCCCGGTCAGCGCGCTATAGGCCTCGGCGGCCACAAAATGCTCGCCGCTTTCAACAAGTTTGCGTAGTTTCTCACCCTGTCCCGGCATCTGGTTTCTCCCTTTAATGGCTGATTCCGCCCGTATTGCCGCCCCACCCTATAGGCAGCCCCGGCTGAAATCCACCACCCGCGCCCTCAATCCCCTTCCGAGAGCACGCCCTCCAGCGCCGTATGCACGCGCGCATAAAACGCGCCCATATCCTTCAGCCGCGCCGTCACAGCATCATCGCGCCGCGCCCCCGCGGCATCCCGCAGCAGCGCCGCCATCGTGCCGATGGAGCGCATCTGCTCCAGCAGAAACCCGGCGCAATGCTCGGTCACCCCATAGCGCACCCGCTTCGTTCCGCGTTCAGTATAGCAGCGCAAAATCCCGTAACGCTCCAAAAGCCGCGCGGCCACCGAGGCGCTGCTCTTGCTCACCCGCAGCCCGTCCACAATCTCATCCAGGCTCACCGGCTCGGGGCACAGCATAATATAGCCCTGCATCCGCGCCGCGATCGGCGGCATCCCCATCGGCACAATCAACCGTTCCAGGGCCTCAATAAACGGGTCGTTACAGTCTGGGCGCGCTTTGTCCGTCATGTCATTCATCATGTTCCGCAATTCCGGCAAAGCCGCCGCATCAAGCCGCATACCGCCCGGCCCCGTGGCCTGCCAAGCGCTTTGACATATTCGGTATTCACCGAATATGATTCGGGGGGAACAACCAGGCAAGCTCCATCAAGCCGCCCAGCAGAAGGACAGCACATGACCAACCCGCACCCCCAGCGCGCCGCCATCATCACCGGCGCCGCGCGCGGCCTGGGCCGCGCCATTGCCGAAGCCCTGGCGGCCCAAGGCGTGGCCCTGCTGCTGGTGGATATTCTGGCGGAGCGGCTGGAGGCCACATGCGCCGAACTGCGCGCCAGCGGCGCCCAGGCCACCGCTTTCGCCACCGATATTTCGGCAAAAGCAAACTGCACCGCCGCCGTGGAGGCCGCCATCGCCACTTATGGCAGGCTGGACATCCTCATCAACGCCGCCGGCCTTATGCGCTTCAACCACGCCACGGATGTGCCAGAGGATGAATTCTGGCGCATCATGCAGGTCAACGCCGCGGCACCGTTCTGGCTGTGCCAGGCCGCCATCCCGCATCTGCTGCAAACCCAGGGCAATATCGTCAACGTGCTGTCGCAAAGCGCGCTCATGGGCGCGTCCTATATCGTGCCCTATTCCATGTCCAAGGCTGCCTTGCTGCAACTCACCAAATCGCTCGCCGTGGAATATGCGGACAAGACCATCCGCATCAACGCCGTCGCCCCGGGCGCCATGATGACCGAAATCTCCACCGGCACGCGCCCGCCCGCCGATGCCGATTTCGCCAAGATCAAGCGTTATTCGGGCATCCGCCCGCCCGCCCAGGCGGCGGAGGTGGCGTCCGTCATCGCCTTCATCTCCTCGCCCGCCGCCAGCGCGGTGCATGGCGCTGTCTGGACAGCGGATTGCGGTGTGACCGCGGGCTGAATACTCTGCCCAGGAAGAACGATGGAGGAAGAGATGAGCACGGCAGACAAAAACCGCCTCGGCAAAATCGGCATCTGGTCCATGGAGCTGCGCTTTGGCGCCCGCGCGGAGGCGCTGGACGCCACGGCGGAGCTGGACGAGCTGGGCTTCGGCGCCATCTGGGTGCCCGGCGGCATTGGCGGCGATATTCTGGGCGACCTTGCCCAGTTGCGTGACGCCGCGAAAAACATCACCCTCTGCTCCGGCATCCTGAATATCTGGAAGCACACCCCGCAAGAGGTTGGCACCTGGTGGCGCGCCCAAAGCCCCGTGCAGCAATCGCGCATCCTGCTCGGGCTGGGCGTCAGCCACGGCCCCCTCATCGGCGAGAATTACGGCAAGCCCCTCACGGTCATGCGGAATTTCCTCGACGGCCTGGCTGCCGAAAACGTGCCATCCTCGGCCCTGTGCCTCGCCGCCTTGCGCCCGAAAATGCTGGAACTCTC
>JAKBCX010000098.1:3645-6431 GCA_021807465.1 Pseudomonadota bacterium
TCATCGGCGAGAATTACGGCAAGCCCCTCACGGTCATGCGGAATTTCCTCGACGGCCTGGCTGCCGAAAACGTGCCATCCTCGGCCCTGTGCCTCGCCGCCTTGCGCCCGAAAATGCTGGAACTCTCGCGTGACCGCACCCTGGGCGCCCACCCCTACCTCGTCACGCCGGAACACACCGCCATGGCCCGCAAGGTGCTCGGCCCCGATGCGCTGCTGGCCCCGGAGCAAGGCGTGATCCTGGACACCAACCCAGAAACCGCCCGCGCCGCCGCCCGCGTTGTCATCGGCCATTACGGCCGCCTGCCCAATTACGTGAATAGCTGGCTCGCCCTCGGCTTCTCGCAGGAAGACATAGACAGTGCCAGCAACCGCCTGGTGGACGCCCTTTTCGCCTGGGGCAGCCCCGCGCAAATTGCCGCGCGCGTGCAGGAGCATCTGGCCGCCGGGGCGGACCATGTCTGCGTCCAGCTCATCACCGGCGCCGAGCGCCCCACCGTGTCCGCCGCCCGCCCCGGCTGGCGCACCCTGGCCGCGGCCTTGCTCTAACCAGAACCGGAGTATATTCGGTTATTATCGAATATGCGGGAGAGAAACACCATGATCGGAACCGACCCTTTTGACCTGCAAGGCCGCATCGCCCTTGTTACCGGCGCTGGCCAGGGGGTTGGGCGCGGCATCGCCCTTACCCTCGCCCGTCACAACGCGCTCGGCATCGCGGTAAACGACTTCGTGCTGGACCGTGCCGAGGCCGTGGCCGAGGAAATCCGCGCGCTGGGCGTAAAAGCCGCCGCCGTGCAGGCCGATGTGGGCGACCACGCCTCCGTCTCCGCCGCCTTCGCCAAGGCCAAGGCCGAGCTTGGCGCCCCCGCCACCATATTGGTGAACAACGCAGGCAATGCCGGCCCCAACGTAACCATGGGCATGTCCCCGCCCTTCTGGGAAACCAAGCCCGAGGAATGGGACCGCTTCTTCCGCACCAACTCCACCGGCGTGCTTAATTGCTGCCATGTGGCGGTGCCAGACATGGTGGCCGCCAATTTCGGCCGGATCGTCACCATTGTGTCCGATGCCGGGCGCGTGGGCGAGCAGCGTCTCGCCGTTTATTCCGCCGCCAAGGCCGCCGCTTCCGGGTTCATCCGCGCCTTGGCGCGCGAAACTGGGCGCTACAACATCACTTGCAACGCCATCTCCCTCTCCACCATCGCCCCGCCGATGAGCGAGGAAGACATGGAAGCCTTCATGGCCCGCGACCAGGTAAAGGCCCAGCTCTCGCGCTACGCCATCCGCCGCTACGGCACGCCGGACGACGTGGCGCTCATGGCCCTGCTGCTCTCCGCCCCCGCCTCATCCTGGATCACCGGCCAGACCTACCCGGTCAATGGCGGCTATTCGTTCGCGCAATAAGGGAAACGAACCATGTCAGACCTGCAAACCCTGCTCGACAAAGAAGCCATCCGCGAGCTTGGCCAGCTTTACTCCCGTGGCGTGGACCGCAAGGACGGCGCCCTGCTCCGCTCCCTCTACGCCCCCGGCGCCACAGACACACATGGCGACAGTTTCGATGGCGATGCGGAAGCCTATGTGGATTTCCTCGAAAAATCCTTCCCCTATATGCGCTATAGCGGGCACCATATCTGCAACCATCTCGTCAGCGTGGATGGCAACACGGGCGAAGGCGAAATCTACGCGCTGGCCTTCCACATCATCCCCGACGGCAAAGGCGGCTGGCTCGAAGACCTGCGCTTCGTCCGCTACATCGACCATTACCGCAAGGATGACGGCAAATGGCGCTTCGCCAAGCGCGTCGTCACCTACGATTATTCCAGCAAGCGCCCCGCCCAATACCCCGAGGGCGACAGCGCCACCGTCCCCCTCAACCCCGCCACCTTCCCGCAGGAAACCAGCTACGGCGTACTAGCCAGCAAACTCTTCACCCGAGGCCCCCGCGCCTAGCCTCCTCAACCAGCAAGAATGGCGGATCAAACGCAGCCAAGCCGGGCAAGGAAAAACCCCGGCCTAGCGTTGCGTCCGCAGCGTTTTGTGGCCGAACGGGATCAGCCCGAGAATGGTCAGGATGGGAATGCACAGGGCGAGTTGCCGCAACGCCGGGCAGGTGAAGGCAGCACCCAGCGCGCCACCCAGAAAGCTCAGCAGCGTCAGCAGCATGCGCTGCGTCTGGTGTTCCAGAATAACCCGCTCATTCACGCTGGGCCGGAAAGACGAGAACCGGCAGGCATAGGCCACAATATCGCTGAGCACCTTGGTAATGTTGCCGGTCATCACCGTTGTTGGCGGCAAATTGTTCAAAATCAGCCGCATAATGGTGTTCTGCAGCCCCATTGCCAGCAGCGCGAAGCTACCGGCCGTGAAAATCATAATCTCGCTATGCGGGGGCAGCGCCAGCCCGCCCGCCATACTGCAAAGCAGCAGCCCGGCCTGCAGCCCAAGCGCCGGCAAAAACGGGTCGCGCCCGGCTTCGTGAATAGTGCCTATAAACCAGGCCGCCCCCAGCACCCCGCAGCAAAAAATTGGCACCGCGGCAATTTTTAGCAGCACGTCGTACTCGCCATGGGCGAGGCTGATGGCAAGGAAGATCAGCGTGCCGGTTACATGGGCAGGCAGCAGCCCGTTAAGCTGGGTGAAGCCGTACACGTCGATGAAGCCGGCAACAAAGCCGAGGCCAACCACAAAGGCGCGATGCTCGAATTTTTTCATGCCGCTTTCACAAGGCAAATATTGTCAGAAGCTCTCCCAGCCCCGCAACCTTAAGCGGCCAGCCCCAGC
>JAKBCX010000099.1 GCA_021807465.1 Pseudomonadota bacterium
ACGCGGGTCCAGCTTAAGCTGGTGCATGGCGTAGATCAGCCGCCGGTGGACTGGCTTCAGCCCATCGCGCACATCGGGCAGCGAGCGCGACATGATGGTGGACAGCGCATAGGCCAAATAACGCTCCGAGAGCGCATTGCCCAACGCCAGTTCTTCCACCTGCCCGCCCATATCAATCGGCATGTTTCTCCGCCCTCTGCAGTTTCTCGCAGAGGGTTTCATAAAGAAGCACCCGCGCCGGGGGAAGAGGACGATGCCGCGCGCCAAACACGTCCCGGGTGAGAAAATGCCCGGTCAGGCGCAAAGCGGCCTGGCAACCGGCCTCACTCGCCTCACCTTCATCCAGCAGAAAACCGGGCAAAGGCAACAGCCTGTCCACCCATTCCCCGGCCTGGCTCAGCGTTACCGCGCGCCCGGTGCGGGGCGACACATAGGCCAGCACGTCGTTCCCGCCACCCCCGGAAAAATCCAGCCCGAAACCCAGCTCGCGCAGCAGAACCAGCTCCCAGCGGCATAATTCGGCCAGAGGGAAACCGGGAATATCAATGCCCGCGAACAGGCGCATCAGCCCGGCAAAGCTCTCCGGCGCCGCCTCGCGCTCGGCCAGGGCGCCTGCCGCCAGGGCGCTGGCGGCGTCCAGAATGGCGAGGCTCTCCGGTGCGCCCATGGCCAAGGCCGCCACAGGCCGCACCAGCTCGGCCGAAAGCGCGCCCAGCTGCCCCTCGGTCCGCGCCACCCAGCGCGCGGCCAGAATATTGCCGCGCTGCCATATAGCCGCCTGACGGCGCGAGGCACCGCCCTTGGCCAAACCCCGCCAAAGCCCGCGCGCGGTAAGCACCGTGGCCAGAAGCCCGCCCTCGCCATAGGGAATGGCCTCCAGCAATATGGAAGGCTCTTCCCACTCCATGGGTCAAACCAGGGTGGCGGAGATAATTTCTGCCCATGCCCCGGCATTGGATACGCCCGGTTCGGCCATTTCCGTGGTGAACACGATTTCGCACCGCCCCTGATGCTCGCGCAGGGGCAGCACCAGCCCGCGCGGCATGGGGCCGTGCAGCGTCTCGCTGCCGCTGGCCAGCACGGTGCCGGATTCGGTAAAAATCTTCACGGTAAAATGCACCGCTCCCGCGTTTTCATTCGGTACACGCATCGAGACCTGAAACTCCGCGTGATCGCATACGTCCATCGAGAAGGTGAGCTTCGCCAGTGGTGCACCGTTATGGTTGGGGTGCAGCCGCACCCCGCCGCCGGACAGGTGGAAAAAACCGCCTTCGGGCGCATTCTCCAGCTGGAAAAGCCGCACTGGCCCATCTGCCGACAGCACCGATACAGGGCGCGGCGTAGGCGGCAGAAACTGCTTGCCACGCCGGTAGAGCAATACGTAGTCACCCGAGATAACCGTAATGAACTGCGCCAGCGGATAGCAGCGCGCCATGTCCTCAGATAATGGCTCTCCGCCAGTCTCAATCGCGATCAACCGGATTGCGGGCGGCAAAGGCTCGCACAAAATCTCCGCCGAGGCCGCATCGGGCGTAATAATCAGCGTGTCCGCATCGGTGAAGCGGTGAAAGCTGAGAAGATGCGCGAATTTGCGGCTTTTGACGGGGCCAGCGGAATGTTGCTGCAATGCCGGTGCGCCATGGGGGCCAAGCCGGCCGAAATATCCATATTGCGCCTCCCTGGTGCTCACTGCGGCGCTCACATAAGTAATGTTGTCGTAGGGCAACGTGTTGAGCAAGCCGGTGCGTTGCAATAGCGGGTCAGCCTCGGCCGCCAGAATTTCGCAGCCAGGATACTCAGCGGCCAGCGCCACGGCACGGTACCCGGCCCCTGCGCCAATTTCGATGATGCGGCGCGGCTCATGCGCGCATTTCAGCCCGCGCGAGGCCAAGTCCAGCATGGTAATGGCGCGGTCCACATCCCCAGTGCCGGCCCGCAGCCATAGCGGGTGTACGCGTTCCTCCACCATAATCGCGGCCAGGCCGGTTAAGCCGCGTGTCTCCTGCCGAAGGCGCACGGCACTGGCGGCAGAAATATTGCCTCCCCAGCCCAGCAGGGCGGTTTTGCCCGGAATTCCATCCTCCATGCCTATTTCTCCCCACCTCGCAAAGCGGCCTGCGCGGTAGCAGCCAAATAGCGCGCCGCCACAGGCAACAACGCATCATTGAAGTCATATTCAGGATTATGCAGCGAGGCGGAGGGGCCATTACCAATCCAGGCATAGGCACCGGGAATCTCGCGCAGGAAACGGCCAAAATCCTCCGCCGCCATCGATGGACGCAAATCGCGCCGCACCTCAAGCCCCGCGCCGCGCGCCGCGGCCTCGGCCAGGCGCACCGCCGCGCCATCATTAACCGTGGCCGCGAGTGTGCCAAAAATTTCCAAATCGGCGGCCAGGTTATGGGCCGAGGCAATATGGGTGGCCAAATCGCGCAGGCGGCTTTGCAGCAATTCCATGGTGGGTTCAGAAAGCGCGCGAATAGTGCCCGAGGCGGATGCCTCGTGCGGGATCTGATTACGGGCCTCGCCAGCTGAAAGCGTGCAGGTCGAGATCACCCCGGCCTCAAGCGGGTCGGTATTACGGGCCGGAATGGTGTTGAGCGCGACGATAAGATGGGCAAGCCCCTGCACCGGGTCGGCGGCCAAATGCGGCATGGCGGCATGGCCGGCGCGGCCGCGCAGGGTTACAGAGAAATTGGCCGCCGCGGCCATCACCGGCCCGTCATGCAGCGCCACCGTGCCAAGCGCCAGGCCGGGCCAATTATGGTAGCCGAATATCCACCGCATGGGGAAACGCTCCAGCAACCCATCGCGCAGCATTGCCTCGGCACCGCCATAGCCTTCCTCGGCGGGCTGAAACACAAAATTGATGGTGCCGCGCCAATCTGGGTCGTCGCGTAGCAGCCGCGCCGCGCCGAGCAGAGACGCCGTGTGACCGTCATGGCCGCATGCATGCATCACCCCCGCGCGGCACGAGGCATAGGCGGCGCCGGAATTCTCAACGACCGGCAGCGCATCCATGTCAGCACGCAGGCCAACGCCCACCCCTTCGCCACGTTTGAGCTGTGCCACCACACCATGCCCGCCAATGCCTGCCGTGTAAGGGATGCCCAACGCCGCGAGTTGGGTGCACACAAAAGCGGCCGTATCCATCTCCTGGCAGGAGAGTTCCGGGTGACGATGCAAGTGATGCCGCCAGGCAACCATACCGGCGGCTAGATCGTAAGACATGTTCTGCCCCCAAGACTCCCACCGGAATAGTAGAGATCACGTCTCGTCTTTGTCGATATGGCAGACGCGCTACAACCGGGCTTATCTTAAACGTAAGTGCACTAAATTACTCGAAATTAATGTGCTGGAGCGCCTGTTCCACGCCATTATAATCACTTACCCGGCAGGCTTTATCCCCTCGCCGCAGCCACTATGTCTCCAGTTTTGCGTCACGCCCAGGCAATGCGACACATTATTGAAAATCTCGTTTTTTGAGATCGATTACAAAAAAAGTTGAATATTTATATGAAAAAATTTTAATTCGTTCTTTATTCGTGAAAGATTCGGCAACAACCGCAGAATTCCGCTATTTTCAGCCGTTACAAAATATCGGCCGCAGCCATGTAGTTAACCGATAAATCGCGGCCAACCTGAAAACCACGCGTAGCAGGAGAAAAACTCAACCCAGCCGTGTCCTTCAGACACAACCCAGCGGTGCGGCAATGGCGCGCCAATTCCGCCGGGGTGATGAATTTGCGCCAATCATGCGTGCCTACGGGCAAAAGCCGCAATACATATTCCGCCCCCAGCTTGGCCACCATGTACGAGGCCGGGGTGCGGTTAAGGGTGGAGAGAAACAGCATTCCACCTGGCGCCAGCAAACCGGCCAGGCTGCGCAGAAACGCCTCCGGCTCGGCCACATGCTCGATAATCTCCAGCGCCGTAACCACGGGAAATTTCACGCCTTCATCCAGCAGCGCCTCGGCCGTGCCGCAACGATAGGCCAGGTTTAGCCCCTGCCCCGCCGCATGTGCCCGCGCGGCCTCTATCACCTCCGCCCCAGCATCCAGCCCCAGCACACCGTAGCCCGCCTTTGCCAAAGCCTCGGAGAGCAGACCCGCTCCGCAGCCCACATCCAGCACCCGCGTGCCCGCCGGAAAACGCCGCGCGATGCGCTCCGCTACCCAGGCCGCGCGCGGGCCATTCATTAGGTGCAGCGGCCGCATGGGGCCGTTTTCGTCCCACCAGCGTGCCGCCAGGGCGTTGAACTGCGCTATTTCCGCATCGATGACAGAAGATGACTGCATTGCCGAATGGTGTCTCCACCGCTATGTGACCCCGCCAGCTTTTTTTCACAAGGGTTTGCTTAACGTGCGTATCGTGATGAAATTCGGCGGCACCTCCGTCGCCGACCTCGACCGGATCAGGAATGTCGCCAAGCGTGTAAAGGCGGAGGTAGATGCCGGGAACGAGGTCGCCGTTGTCGTTTCCGCCATGGCCGGTGTTACAAACCAGCTCGTCGGCTGGTGCCAGGACCTCTCGCCCATGTTCGACGCGCGCGAGTACGACGCCGTGGTGGCCACGGGCGAGCAGGTAACCGCGGGGCTGACCGCCATTGCCCTGCAAACGCTGGGGGTGGACGCGCGCAGCTGGCAGGGCTGGCAGGTGGCCGTGGAAACTGATGGGCAGCATTCCAAGGCCCGCATCCAGAGCATAGATGGCGAGGAATTGCTGAGCCGCATGGCCCAGGGCCAGGTGCCGGTAATGGCCGGCTTCCAGGGCATTGGCCCGGATAACCGCGTGACCACGCTGGGGCGCGGCGGCTCGGATACCTCGGCCGTGGCCCTGGCGGCGGCGCTTAAGGCGGACCGTTGCGACATCTATACGGATGTGGATGGTGTCTATACAACCGATCCGCGAATCGTCCCTGGTGCGCGTAAGCTGCATAAAATTACGTATGAGGAAATGCTGGAGCTGGCCTCGGTGGGCGCGAAAGTGCTGCAAACGCGCTCGGTGGAGCTGGCAATGAAGGAGCGGGTGCGGGTGCAGGTACTGTCCAGCTTCCAGGACCTGCCCGGGACTATGGTTGTTGATGAGGAAGAGATCGTGGAACAGGAAATCGTGGCGGGCATCGCCTATTCGCGGGATGAGGCTAAAATCACGGTGCGCCGCGTGCCGGACCGGCCGGGCATCGCCGCCGCCATTTTCGGCCCGCTTTCCGATGCGCATATCAATGTGGACATGATCGTGCAGAACGTTTCGGCTGATGGCACCACGGACATGACGTTTACTGTGGGCAAAACCGATTTCCTGCGCGCCCAGACCGTGCTGGAAGAGGCCAAGAAGGAAATCGGCTATGCCGAGATCACGGCCGACCAGGATGTGTCGAAGATTTCGGTCGTCGGCGTTGGCATGCGCTCTCATGCCGGTGTGGCCGGCACCATGTTCAAAACCTTGGCTGAAGAAGGCATCAACATCCAGGTTATCTCCACCTCCGAGATCAAGGTGAGCGTTCTGGTAGCCGCCAAATATACCGAGCTTGCAGTGCGGGCCTTGCACACGGCGTACCGGCTCGATGCTTGAACGTACCCATCAGGCGGAAGCAACCTGGAACGCGCTGACCAGGCGCGGGCGCGAATTCCTTGGCACGGGGCACGCCATTCTGGGCGGCGCCATGAGCTGGGTGTCCGAGCGCAACCTTGTCTCCGCCATCTCCAATGCTGGCGGGTTTGGGGTGATTGCATGCGGCGCCATGCCCCCTGCCCTGCTGGAAAAAGAGATCGAGGCCACCAAGGCGCTCACGGCCAAGCCGTTCGGGGTGAATCTCATTACCATGCACCCGCAGCTCGATGAGCTGGTGCAGGTTTGCGTGCGCCAGAAAGTCGGCCATGTGGTGTTCGCGGGCGGCATTCCCTCGGCGTCCCACATCAAGGCGGCCAAGGAAGGCGGCGCCAAGGTCATCGCCTTTGCTCCGGCGCTGGTTCTGGCCAAGCGGCTGGTGAAATCCGGCGCCGATGCTCTGGTTATCGAGGGTTCGGAAGCAGGCGGGCATATCGGCCCGGTTTCGCTCACCGTGCTGGCACAGGAAATCCTGCCCCACATTACCGATGTGCCGGTTTTCGTGGCTGGCGGGCTTGGCCGGGGCGAGGCCATTCTCGGCTATCTGGAAATGGGCGCCGCGGGCGCTCAGCTCGGCACACTGTTCGCCGCCTCGGCGGAGAGCATCGCGCATGAGAATTTCAAGAAGGCCTTCATCCGCGCCGCCGCGCGCGATGCCGTGCCGTCCGTGCAGCTCGATGAACGTTTCCCCGTCATCCCCGTGCGCGGCCTGAGCAATGACGGCACCAAGCGCTTCATGCGCCATCAGGCGGAGGTGCTGCAGAAATTCCAGTCCGGTGAACTGGACAAGACCGCCGCGCAGCTCGAAATCG
>JAKBCX010000100.1 GCA_021807465.1 Pseudomonadota bacterium
GGAATCGTCACGATCCATCGAGGCGAACAGCGCGCCCATTTTCACGTAAGGCCCAAACCGGCCGATATTGGCCTCGATCTTCTGCCCCGTTTCAGGATGCACCCCGACCAGGCGCGGCAGAGAGAGCAGACCCAGCGCATCCTCCAGGCTCAGTGTCTCGCCATCCATGCCGCGCGCCAGAGAGGCGCGTTTGGGCTTGGCTTTCTTGTCATTCGGGTCCGGCTCGCCCTGCTGCACATACAGCCCGTACGGGCCGCGCCGCAGCGATATATCCTCGCCCGTATCCGGGTGCTGGCCCAGCACGCGCATGCCGTCTTTCAGGCTGTCATCCTGCGTATCGCCGCCATCCACCGCCAATTTGCGGGTGTATTGGCAGGTTGGATAGTTGGAGCAACCAATGAAGCTGCCAAAACGCCCCAGCTTAAGCCCCAGCCTGCCGGTGCCGCAGGCGGTGCACTGGCGCGGGTCGGTGCCGTCGGCGCGGGCGGGGAAGAAATGTGGGCCGAGATCGGCATCCAGCGCGTCGATGACGTCGGAAATCTTCAAATCCTTAGTCTGCGCCACAGCGGTTGAAAACCCGTCCCAGAAATCGCGCAGCACCTGCCGCCAATTGGCCCGGCCCTCGGCAACCTGGTCGAGTTGGTCCTCCAGCCCGGCGGTAAACCCGGTATCGACATAATGCGCGAAGAAGCTGGTGAGGAACGCGGTGACCAAGCGCCCGCGATCTTCCGGCACGAAGCGCTTATTCTCCATCCGCACATAATTACGGTCACGCAGCACGGAGAGGATGGAAGCGTAAGTGGAAGGCCGGCCAATGCCCAGCTCCTCCATCTTCTTCACCAGGCTGGCCTCGGAATAGCGCGGAGGCGGCTGGGTGAAATGCTGGCTTGCCTCCACCTTCCCGGTCTTGGCCGGGTCGCCTTGGGCGATGGGCGGCAGAATGCGCGCATCCTCATCGTCAGCGGGGTCGTCCTGGTCCTCGTGGTACAGGCGCAGAAAGCCATCAAACGCCAGCACCGAGCCAGTGGCGCGCAAGGTCTGGCCCTTGCCGTCGGTCAGCGTCACGGCGGTCTGGTCCAGCTCGGCGGGGGCCATCTGGCAGGCCAGAGCGCGCTTATAAATCAGCTCATACAGCCGCGCCTGGTCGGGCGAGAGCATTTTCGCCACCTTGGCCGGGGTAAGGTTTATATCCGTCGGGCGGATAGCCTCGTGCGCTTCCTGCGCGTTCTTGGCCTTGCTCTGGTATTCGCGCGGGGCGGCGGGCAAATAATCGGCGCCAAACTCGCCGCGTATGCGCGTGCGCATGGCCTCAACCGCCTCCTTGGCAAGCTGCACGCCATCTGTACGCATGTAGGTGATAAGCCCGACCGTTTCGCCGTTAATATCCACGCCTTCGTAAAGCTGCTGGGCCAGGCGCATGGTCATCTGCGAGGACAGGCCCAGCTTGCGGCTGGCCTCCTGCTGCAAGGTGGAGGTGATGAAGGGCGGCGGCGGGTTGCGCTTGGTGCGCTTCTTCTCAACGCTGGCGGCGGAGAAGCTGCCAGCCAGCACGGCGGCGCGCGCGGCCTCGGCTTTTTCTTGCGTGTTCAGGTCAAACTGGTCGAGCTTCTTGCCCTGGTAATGGGTCAGCCGGGCAGGGTAGGGCGCGCCGGTGGGGGTGAGCATGGTGGCGTCCACCAACCAGTACTCACGCGGCTTGAACACCTCTATCTCGGCCTCGCGCTCGCACACCAGCCGCAGCGCCACCGATTGCACGCGCCCCGCCGAGCGCGAGCCGGGCAGCTTGCGCCACAGCACGGGCGAGAGGGTGAACCCCACCAGGTAATCCAGCGCGCGCCGGGCCAGATAGGCCTCGATCAACGGCATATCCAGCGCGCGGGGATGCGCCATGGCCGCCTTCACCGCACTCTTGGTAATCTCGTTGAAGGTCACGCGCTCGACCTTCACACCCTTCAGCGCGTGTTTTTCCGTCAGAACGCTCTGCACATGCCAGGAAATGGCCTCGCCCTCGCGGTCCGGGTCGGTGGCCAGATACAGGGTTTTGGCGCCCTTCAGCGCCTTGGCGATTTCGGCAAGCTGCTTGGCACCACGGTCATCGGCCACCCAGTCCATGGCGAAATCCTCGTCCGGGCGCACCGAGCCATCCTTGGCCGGCAGGTCGCGCACATGGCCGAAGGAGGCCAGCACCTTGAAGGAGTCACCGAGATATTTGTTGATCGTCTTGGCTTTGGACGGGGATTCGACGACGACGATATCAGTCAAGGAGCCGTTCCATTCATTTCGTCTTGGGTCTCAAGGTCTTGGTCTCACACATCCTGCGTCAGCGCCACCCTGCCACTGTGCCGGCTCTCAATCAGGCCGCCAAGCTCCAACTCCAGGATAACCGCCTGCATGGCAGCCATCGACAACTGGCAGCGCCGCGCCAACTCGTCAACATCCATCCCTTCCGGGCCTAGCAGCGCGGGTATGGCGGCGCGGGCCTTGGCCAGCGCCGCATCATCCGCCGCGGGGCCATTCCACGCGGCCTCGCCCTCGCGGAAGCCGGGCAGGCGGCGCTGCCGGGGGCCAATGGCGGCGGGCAGGGCGGCCAGCACATCGGCGGCGGATTCGGTAAGGTGCGCGCCCTGGCGGATTAGCTCATTGCCCCCCTTGGCGCGCGGGTCCAACGGCCCGCCGGGCACCGCGAAAATCTCGCGCCCGGCCTCATTGGCCAACCGCGCGGTGAGCAGCGATCCGGAGCGGCTCGCGGCCTCGATGACAACCAGCCCGAGTGTAAGCCCCGCGATAATGCGGTTGCGCTTGGGAAAATGCTTGGCCACGGGCGCGGTGCCGAGCGGCGCTTCCGCCACCACGGCCCCAGCTCCGGCAATACGCTTTTGCAGCACCTCATGCTCGGGCGGGTAGGTTACATCCAGCCCGCCAGGGATAACAGCGATGGTCTTGCCCGCCCGCAACGCCCCCTCATGCGCCGCGCCATCTATCCCGCGCGCCAGGCCAGAGACCACGGTGAACTTCTCCGCCGCCAGCTCCGAGGCAAGCTGCTCGGTAAAGCGCAGCCCGGCCGCCGAGGCGTTACGCGCGCCTACAATGCCGATGGAGGGGCTGGAGAGCAGCGCCACATCACCCAATACGGCCAGCGCGGCCGGGGCATCCGGCAATTCGGCCAGATATTCGGGATAATCCTCATCGCCCAGAAACAGAAACCGCCCGCCCAGCCGATGCACGGCTTCCGCCTCGCGCTCCACCTCCGCCATGGCGGGCACGCGCGGCGCTGCCGCCTTGCCACCCATGCGCGCCAGCTCGGGCAGCGCCGCCAGCGCCTCGGCAGGTGAGGAAAACCGCTCCATCAGGCGGCGATATGTAACGGGGCCGACGCTTTCCGTGCGCGCGAGGCGGAGCCTATCGAGCACGCTCAGGCCGAGGCCTTTTTACCAATACGCGGCTCGGTGCCAGAGAGCAGCCGCCTTATGTTCGCGCCATGCTTCCAGTAAACCAGCACGGCGATGATTCCCGCCAGCACCGTTGTTTGCCAGCTATGTGTCAGGAACCAGGCGCTAACCGGCGCGCTGGCATAAGCCACCAGCGCCGAGAGTGAGGAAATACGCAGCACCAGCGCCGTGAGCAGCCAGGCTGCGCAGGAAATTGCTCCGATAGGCCAGGCCAGAGCGTAGAACACGCCCAGCCCGGTGGCCACGCCTTTGCCGCCCTTGAAGCGCAGCCAGATAGGGAAGAGATGCCCCAGTACCACGCATAAAGCCGCCAACGCCACGCCGCCATGGCCGTATTTCTGTATCCAGGCCACGGCGAGCCAGCCTTTGCCGCCATCCAGCAATAAAGTAGCCGCCGCCAGCCCTTTGCGGCCGGTACGCAGCACATTGGTGGCGCCGATATTGCCCGAGCCAATACTGCGTATGTCGCCCAGCCCGGCTAAACGGGTGAGCAACAGGCCGAACGGAATGCTGCCCAGCAGATAGGCAAAGGCCGCGATGAGCACATACGTGCCGTGAAAATCAACCATAAACGCGTTTCCCGGCTTTCCAGGTCCCCAGCACGGCGCCTTCCAGCGCGCGGCCATCAAATGGCGTGTTCTGCGCCTTACCGGGCAGCTTGCCCGCCTGCACCACCCAGGAGCGCTCGGGGTGGAACAGGCAGAGATCAGCCTTGCGCCCCTTGGCGATCACGCCGGCCTCGATCCCCAGCCATTCCGCTGGTTTTTTGGTAAGCAAAGCCAGTGCCTGGGGCATGGTAAGGGCGCCATTATGCACTTGGGCCAAGGTTACACCCAGCAAGGTGGCCAGCCCGGCGCCGCCAGGCGCGGCATCGGCAAAGGGCAGGCGTTTGTCATCCGCGTCGCGCGGCTGGTGGTCGGAGGCAATGGCGTCGATCGTGCCGTCCTTCAGCGCCGCCAGCACGGCCTGGCGGTCTTCCTCGGCACGGAGAGGCGGCGAGAGCTTGGTATAGGTGCGGTAATCGCCAATCGCGGTCTCGTTCAGGTCGAAATAAGGCGGCGCGGTATCGCAGGTCACACGCAGCCCCTTCTCCTTGGCACGGCAGATCAGCTCCAGCGCCTCGCCCGTGGTGACGTGCGCGAAATGCACGGCGCCGCCCGTGAGTTCCGCCAGCCTTATGTCACGCGCCACGCAAATGGTCTCGGCGGCGGCGGGAATACCGGGCAGGCCCATCCAGGTGGCCCGCGCCCCGGCCGTGGCGGCGCCGCCTTTGGCCAGCTCGGTATCCTCGGGGTGCTGCACAATGCGCGCGCCGAAGCCTGACGCATAGGAGAGGGCAAGCCGCATCAGGCGCGACGACGCAATAGCCTTGCCGCCATCGGTAAAGGCCACCGCACCGGCGGCGCGCAGCAGCCCGTATTCTGCCAGCTCCTCGCCCTTCAATCCGCGTGTGGCCGCCGCGTAGGGCAGGAGGTCAACCAAACCTGTATCCGCCCCCCGTGCGATAACGAGATGCACGAGCGCCGGATCGTCGATGGGGGGCTGTGAATCCGGCAGCACGGCAATACTGGTAATGCCCCCAGCCGCGGCGGCCTGGGCGGCAGAGGCAATGGTTTCGCGATACTCAAAGCCCGGCTCACCTAAAGAGGCGCGCATATCCACAAGGCCGGGGGAAAGAACCGCGCCTTCGGCCTCGATAATCTCCGCGCCATCCGGGCGGCCGAGATTCTGCCCAAAATCGGCGATGAAACCGTCACGGACCAGCAGCTCGCCTTCTATAAGATTCTGCGCAGTTTCATCCAAATAACTAATTTTACGGAATAATATGGTCATGCCTCGCTACTCCGCGCCAGCGTATCCAGCACCGCCATGCGCACGGCAACCCCCATCTCGACCTGTTCTTTAATCAGCGAGCGCGCGTCGTCATCGGCAATATCGCTATCTATTTCCACGCCGCGGTTCATCGGGCCGGGGTGCATCACCAAGGCGTCAGGCTTGGCGTAGGCCAGCTTCCTCCGGTCCAGCCCGTAATAGGTAAAAAACTCACGCGAGGACGGCACCAGCCCGCTGGACATGCGCTCTTTCTGCAGGCGCAGGGCCATAACAATATCGGCGCCTTTCAGCCCTTCCTCCATGGAATGGAAAATCTCCACCCCGTTTATACCGATATTGCCCGGCAGCAGGGTGGGCGGGCCAATCAGGCGGACGAAATTGCCCATCATGGTGAGCAGCAGAATATTGCTGCGGGCCACGCGGGAATGGGCGATGTCGCCGCAAATGGCCACGGTAAGGCCCGAGATGCGGCCTTTGTGGCGGCGCATGGTCAGCGCGTCCAGCAGCGCCTGGGTGGGGTGCTCATGGGTGCCATCGCCCGCATTTATCACCGCGGCACTCACTTTTTCCGCCAGCAGCGCAGGGGCGCCGGAGCGGTTATGGCGCACCACCAGCAGGTCGCAATTCATCGCGTTCAGGGTTGCCGCCGTGTCCAGCAGCGTCTCGCCCTTGGTTACAGACGATGTGGAGACCGACATGTTCACCACATCCGCCCCAAGGCGCCGTCCGGCCAGCTCAAAGCTGGTGCGGGTGCGGGTCGAGTCCTCGAAGAACAGGTTGATGAGGGTGCGCCCGCGTAAGGAATCGCGCTGGGTTTTGCCTGAACGGTTAAGCAGCACATAGCTCTCCGCCAGGTCGAGAAGGTTGGTAACGGTAACCGGGTTGAGGCCCCCGATCCCGAGCAAGTGTTTCAATGATGCCATTAAAGCGCGTTTATCCCACGCAAACCGCGCCGGGGGAAGAGGGTGCGCATTGACAGCACCCCCTGCCTGCCCCGAAATGATCCGCAGCAACGAACAGAGGAGGCGGGATTGAAGCGAATTTTTGGCCTGATTTTGCTGGCGGGCTTGGCTGGTTGCGCCGCCAATGCCGCGCCTAAAGGCCCGCTGCCGCCGGCCGTGCCAGTATTTT
>JAKBCX010000101.1 GCA_021807465.1 Pseudomonadota bacterium
CCAATCTCGGCATGTTCGGGATTTCTGAATTTTCCGCCATCATCAACCCGCCGCAGGCCTGTATTCTGGCCGTGGGCGCGGGGGAAAAACGCGCCGTGGTGAAGAATGACCAGCTTGCCATTGCCACGGTGATGAGCGTGACGCTCTCCTGTGACCACCGCGTTGTGGATGGGGCGCTGGGGGCAGAATTTTTGGCCACGCTGAAGACAATTTTGGAGGAGCCGCTGAGTTTGCTGCTGTAAGCCGGCAGCACCCCAGTCCCAACTGATAAAAATTATGTAGTGCCGCTTTTTTGTAAAATGCGGCGAAAAAGGAACTAAGAACATGGCTGATAATTTCGACGTGATCATCGTTGGCGGCGGACCGGGCGGGTATGTGACCGCCATTCGCGCCGCGCAGTTGAAGCTGAAAGTGGCTATCGTGGAGGCGAAACACCTGGGCGGGATTTGCCTGAATTGGGGCTGTATCCCGACCAAGGCGCTGCTGCGCTCGGCGGAGGTAAAGCATATGCTGGACCATCTGCCGGATTACGGGTTTTCCGCCGAGAATGTTCAGGTGGATTTGAAGAAGATCGTGGCGCGCTCGCGCGGTGTGGCGAAGCAGCTATCCGGCGGTATCGGGCACCTGATGAAGAAGAACAAGGTGGCCGTGTATGACGGTTACGGCAAGCTGGCCGGCAGCGGGAAGCTGGAGGTGAGCAAGGACGGCAAGCCCGTGGCGCAGTTGCAGGCGCCGCATATTATTCTGGCCACTGGCGCCCGGCCCCGGCAGATTCCGGGGCTGGAGGTGGATGGCAAACAGATCATCTCGTATTTCGAGGCGATGGTGCCGGAAACACTGCCCAAGTCGCTGCTCATTATGGGATCGGGCGCGATCGGCATTGAGTTTGCCAGCTTCTACCGCGATTTGGGCGTTGAGGTGATTGTGGTGGAGATGCTGGACCGGATTCTGCCCGTGGAGGATGCGGAGATTTCCGCTCTGGCGCGCAAGAGCTTCGAGAAGCAGGGGATGAAGATTCTCACCTCCGCCACGGTGAAGAAGGCCGTAAAGGGCAAGGATTCGGTGAAGGTGACCGTGGAAGCCGGCGGCAAAGAGCAGGTTTTCGAGGTGGAGAAGGTGATCTCGGCCGTGGGCATTGTCGGCAATGTCGAAAATCTGGGGCTGGACGGTACCAAGGTGAAGGTAGAGCGCACCCATATTGTCGTGGACGAGTTCGGGCGCACGGGCGAGCCGGGCGTGTACGCCATTGGCGACGTGGCCGGGCCGCCCTGGCTGGCGCACAAGGCGAGCCATGAAGGGGTTGTGTGCGTGGAAGCGATTGCGGGGAAGAACCCGCACCCCTTCAAGACCTGGAACATACCCGGCTGCACCTATGCGCGCCCGCAAGTGGCCAGTGTGGGGCTGACCGAGGCCAAGGCCAAGGAGGCCGGGTACGAGGTGCGCGTGGGGCGGTTCCCGTTCATCGGCAATGGCAAGGCCATTGCGCTGGGCGAGCCGGAGGGGCTGATAAAGACCGTGTTCGACGCCAAGACGGGTGCCCTGCTGGGCGCGCATATGGTGGGGGCCGAGGTGACGGAGATGATCCAAGGCTTTGTAATCGCACGGCAATTAGAGGCAACAGAGGCTGATCTGATGGAAACCGTGTTCCCGCACCCGACCATCTCGGAAGCCATGCATGAATCCGTGCTTGACGCTTATGGCCAGGTTATCCATTTCTGACCGCCATGAGCAGCACCCGCATCGAGATCGACCATCGAATCCGCCACCCGGAGAAAGCCGGGCGGCCGGATAACCCTATCCAGCGCAAGCCGAGCTGGATACGGGTGAAGGCGCCGACGAGCGCGACCTACCGCGAGACGCAGGCGTTGATGCGGGACAAGAAGCTCTCCACCGTGTGCGAGGAAGCGAGCTGCCCGAATATTGGGGAATGCTGGTCGCAGAAACACGCAACCATGATGATCATGGGCGAGATTTGCACGCGCGGCTGCGCGTTCTGCAACGTGTCCACCGGTGTGCCTGCGCCGCTGGATGCGGAGGAGCCGCAGCGCGTGGCGGAAGCCGTGGCCACGCTCGGGCTGCGGCATGTGGTGATTACCTCGGTGGACCGCGACGATGTGGCGGATGGCGGGGCGGCGCATTTTGTGGCGGTGATAGAGGCCGTGCGGGCAGCGGCGCCGGAAACGACCATTGAGATATTGACCCCGGACTTCCTTCGCAAGCCGGGAGCTGGTGAACTTGTGGCGGCGGCGAGGCCGGATGTGTTCAACCATAATCTGGAGACCGTGCCGCGGCTTTACCCCACCATCCGGCCGGGGGCGCGCTATTACCAGAGCCTGCGGCTGCTGGACCGGGTGAAGCAGGTGGACCCGTCCATCTTCACCAAATCGGGCCTAATGGTAGGCCTGGGCGAGACCAAGGCGGAGATTGGCCAGGTAATGGATGATCTGCGCATTGCCGATGTGGATTTCATCACCATCGGGCAGTATTTGCAGCCTTCCGTAAAGCACGCGGCGGTAGACCGGTTCGTGACGCCTGAGGAATTCGAGGACCTGGCCTCCATGGCGCGGGCCAAGGGCTTCCTGCAGGTTTCCGCCACGCCGCTTACGCGCTCCAGCTACCATGCCGATGAAGATTTCGCGGCATTGCGCGCGGCGCGGGCCAAAAAACTGGCGGCCTGACCCATGCCAAAGCATGTAGAGCAGCGGAATGTGCCGTACAGCACAACCCAGCTCTATGCGCTGGTGGCAGATGTTGGGGCGTATCCGCGCTTTCTACCCTGGTGTGTGGGCGCGCGCGTGCGCAAGAATGACGGGCGGGAGATGGTGGCGGACCTTACCATCGGGTTCAAGGTATTCCGCGAAACCTTTACCAGCCGGGTGACGCTGAACCCGCCCGAGGGGGAAAACGGGCCATGCTCGATTCTGGTGGCGTATGAGAACGGGCCGTTTAAGTACCTGAAAAATAGCTGGATGTTCGCGCCGCAGGAGCAGGGCTGCGTGGTGGATTTCTTCGTCGATTTCGAATTCCGCAACATTGTGCTGCAAAAGGCCATAGGGGCGGTGTTCGGCGAAGCCGTGCATGTAATGGTGGGGGCTTTCCTCAAACGGGCGGCAAAGGTTTATGGCGAGGCGAAGCCGGGGGGCGTGCTGGGGCCGGTTTGAGCGCCGCTATGCTGCGCCTGGGCGATGCGCCTGGCCTCTACCTGAACATCTGACGAGAAGTGCACGCCCGCGTTGCTGAAGGGCAGGCCGGCGGCGCGTAATGCATCCACGGCCCAGTTGTTGCAGTTGTAGAGTGCATCGTAATCGGGCTTGGCCGTGTAGAACATGCTGGCATTATTGGCGGTGACGATGGGCTGCGGCGCGGCACCCGTATGCGGCATGGAGGACCAGATGAAGGCAAGCATCTGATTGATGTCCTCCTGTGTAATGTAGAGCCAGACTGTGTGACCGTCTGACGCATCATCCAGATTGTTGAAGGCGGCGAGGTTTATGGCAGCCGGGCCGGGGAACAGGGCCTCGAACGCTGTACCGGCGCCGGCTTTGGGGTTGGTGAAGAAGTCGCGCGCGCCATAGCCGATGAGTAGGTAAGCGCGGTGCAGATTGGCCGGGCCGAGATGGCTGAGCGGGCCATTAAGGGATGAGGCGGGGATGCCGATTTCCGTATGCCAGCCGCGCTGGGCGACGGCAATGGCGATGGGGCCGCGCGGCACGGACTGCGGTGTAGGCGTGGCGCAGGCGGCGAGCAGCAGGCACAGGGCCAGCAACGCCCTCATGGAACCCAGACGAGATTGTGATGGTCGAAGGGGCGCGGCATGTCCGGCTTGATGATATGGAAAAAGGGCGAGAGATCGAAATCGCGCGGGGTGAAGAGGCCGGTATTATGGATGTGGTAGATTTCCAGAACGGAACGGCCCGTCGCGATGTCATGCGGCGGGGGTGGGATTTCGGGCAGTATGGGATAGCCCGCCGCCTGGAAGGATTCCGCGATGAGGGTGGAGCAGATGGCGCGCGTGGGGTCGGACGAACCTAGCGCAATGGCACGGCGGCGCCAGCTTCGCGGCATGGGTAATGGCACAAGGTAGCGCGCGAGATCGAAGACATGTTTCAGATCGTATTTGGCGCCGAGGCGCGAAACGGCGTGGGCGATGACGCGCTCAGTGTCCTCCGGCGTAAGGCTAATGGGGCGGCAGATGCGGATGCGGTAGGGTGTCAACTCGCTTAACGGGAAGCG
This sequence comes from Pseudomonadota bacterium, assembly GCA_021807465.1. Classification (GTDB taxonomy): domain Bacteria; phylum Pseudomonadota; class Alphaproteobacteria; order Acetobacterales; family Acetobacteraceae; genus Acidocella. The sequence continues at coordinate 4,234 of JAKBCX010000101.1, forward strand.
CCGCACGCCTTCGAGAATGTCAGCCTCGATGCACGTACCGCCGCCAACATAAAGCGCGGCGTGGGACCATGTGGATTGGGTGAGGTATTTTATGACGGAAGAGATGCGGAAATGCCCTTCCACGAGAATAACATCGCCCGTGTGCAGCAACTGCGTAAAGGTGCTGAAATTCAGCGGTAGGGCTGGCTCCACCTCAACCTCTTGGGTGAGGAAACGGGCGATGATGGTGCCAACGCCCCGGCGCAGTGTTATCATGCCTTCTTCCTCGCCTTTTTGGGCGCGAGCAGCGGCTTGAGGAAATGGCCCGTATAGCTTGCGGGCGTGGCGGCTATATCCTCCGGCGTACCGGTGGCGATGATACGCCCACCCCCTGCCCCGCCTTCTGGGCCTATGTCGATAATATGATCGGCGGTTTTGATAACTTCGAGATTATGCTCGATGACAATGATGGAATTGCCGGCATCGACCAGCGCGTGGAGCACTTCGAGGAGTTTGCGTATATCCTCGAAATGCAGGCCGGTTGTGGGTTCGTCGAGAATATAAAGCGTGCGGCCTGTAGCGCGGCGGGCAAGTTCCTTGGCCAGTTTTATGCGCTGGGCCTCGCCGCCTGAAAGCGTGGTGGCTTGCTGGCCGAGCTTTATGTAGCCAAGGCCCACACGGGCGAGCAGCGCCAGGCGGTCGTGAATTTTGGGAACCGCCGCGAAGAAGATTTGGGCTTCGTCCACGGACATATCCAAAACGTCAGCGATGGATTTGCCGCGGAATTTCACTTCCAAGGTCTCGCGATTGTAGCGTTTGCCTTTGCATGTATCGCAGGTAACGAACACATCGGGCAAGAAGTGCATCTCGATCTTCAGCACGCCGTCGCCCTGGCAAGCCTCGCAGCGCCCGCCTTTGACGTTGAACGAGAAGCGGCCAGGCTTGTAGCCGCGCGCGCGGGCTTCCGGCATTTCCGCGAACCAGTCGCGGATGGGGGCGAACAGGTCCGTATATGTTGCGGGGTTAGAACGAGGGGTGCGGCCGATGGGGGATTGGTCGATGTCGATGATCTTGTCCAGCAGCTCCAGGCCTTCGATTTTCTCGAATGGCGCGGGGACTTCACCAGACCCCATGAGGCGGCGGGAGATGGCTTTGTAAAGCGTTTCCACGATGAGCGTGGATTTGCCGCCGCCGGAAACGCCTGTGATGCAGGTGAACAAGCCGAGCGGAAATTCTGCCGTGACATTTTTAAGGTTGTTGCCTGTGGCGCCTATGAGCTTGAGAATACGGCCGTTCTGGATGGGGCGGCGCGCAGGTATGGCGATGGCGCGGCGGCCGGAGAGATAATCGCCCGTGATGGAGCCTTGAGTATTGGCGACTTGCGGGGGCGTGCCCTGGGCGACGACATGGCCGCCATTAATGCCAGCACCCGGCCCCATATCGATGAGATGATCGGCGGCGCGGATGGCGTCTTCATCGTGTTCCACCACCAGCACGGTGTTGCCCAGATTTTTGAGGCGGTTGAGCGTGCCGAGCAGGCGTTCATTATCGCGCTGGTGCAGGCCGATGGAGGGTTCGTCCAGCACATACAAAACGCCGGTAAGGCCGGAGCCGATTTGGCTGGCCAGGCGGATGCGCTGGCTCTCGCCGCCCGAGAGCGTGGCGGAGCCGCGTGCCAGGGTGAGATAATTGAGGCCGACATCGAGCAGGAATTGCAAACGGTCGTGGATTTCACGCAGGATCCGGCGGGCAATTTCCAGGCGCTGGGGCGTGAGGGTTGCCGCCACGCCGTCGAACCATTCTTTTGCCTTGTCGATGGAAAGCTCCGCGACTTCCGCCAGATTGCAGTCAGCGACTTTCACCGCCAGCGCCTCGGGCTTAAGGCGTGCGCCGTGGCAGGCGCCGCAGGGGCGCTCGGCATGGTAGCGGGAGAGTTCCTCCCGGGTCCAGACTGAATCGGTTTCCTTGTAGCGCCGCTCGAGATTTTTGATGACACCTTCAAACGGCTTGGTCACGCTGTAGGCGCGGGAGGAGTCCTTATAGGTCACGGTGACCTCTTCCTTCGTGCCGTATAAAATGGCGTGGCGTGCAGCCTCGGGGAGTTTTTCCCAGGGCGTCGTCATTTTTATTTTCAAATGTTTGGCCAGGCTCGCCAGCGTCTGGTCGTAGA